>CAXNND010000206.1:0-4601 GCA_964203105.1 Desulfamplus sp. | reverse complement strand
AAGATCGCAAAGATTGAACAGCAGCTTGCATCTATTGAAAAAAATGGTCTGAGAATTTCTTCAACCAAAGATACAGTTGAGCATCAAAATATCATTAAACAGCAGAAAATACTCACCAGCCAGAAAAGTGCATTTCTACAGGCTATCGTAGATGAAAACAGGGCATTAAGAGAGTTATAATCTATAAAAGGAACTTTTTTGGCAACGGTTCTTATTGGGGGGCAGACTTGGACTTTCGACCTGATTTTGAGAAATTCTATAAAAATTGCAGTGGATATAATTTGGAGCGGATATAAAAAATGGGAGAGCAGAAGATACTGAATATTGGCATTGACCTTGGAACCTCAAGGAGCGTTATTGCCTGTGATAATGGCATAAGAACCTATATGTCAAGCTATGTTGGTTATCCTAAAGATGCAGTTTCACAGAAGATGTTGGGAAAAGGGATCATCTTTGGAGATGATGCGTTAAAAAACAGGTTAGCACTCAACCTTTATAGACCTTTTGACAGAGGTGTTCTTCTACATTCTGACTCTCCTGAGAAGAATCTTGAAGAGTACAATAAGGCAAAAAGCGTGGCACGAGAGCTTTTAAGACAGCTTATATCTTGTGTTACCAAAGAAGAGCCTGAAAATGTCATTATCAGAGGTGTTATTGGTGCTCCTGCACTTGCAACCCAGAACAATAAAAAGGATCTTCTTGATATTGCTGATAATATTCTTGACGATGTTCTGATTGCTTCTGAACCATTTACTGTTGCCTATGGACTCAACCTTTATTCAAATGCTTTGATAATTGATATAGGTGCAGGCACCACAGACCTTTGCAGGATGCACGGCACAATTCCAACCCAGGAGGATCAGATAACCACATTCAAGGCTGGGGACCACATTGACAGGGTATTTCTTGATCTCATCAAAAAGAAATATGTTGATGTCAACATGAATCTGAACATGATCAAGCGGTTCAAGGAGGATAATGCGATCCTCTCGTCACAGAGCGAAAGCGTATTTATTGAACTTCCGGTTAGTGGTAAGCCTACCCAGTGCGATGTTACAGATGAAATAAAGGCAGCGTGCCGTTCAATTGTGCCTGAGATCGTTGAGGGCATCAGAAAGCTTGTGGCAACATTTGACCCTGAATTTCAGGATGGTCTGAAGCAGAATGTTATTCTTGCAGGTGGAGGAAGTCAGATTGTAGGTCTGCAAAAAGAGATAGAAAAATATATGAAAAAGACCTTGGGTTACGGCAAGGTAGCCAAAGTCGAAGAACCACTCTATGCCGGTGCAAGCGGTGCGTTGCTTCTTTGCAAGGATATGCCGGAAGAATACTGGGATCAACTCAAAAAGAGATAAGGAGGATGAGTTATGGAAAAATGGGAAAACAGCGAAAATGTTCAGACCGAAGAAAATTTTGACACTGAGGAAACCAGAGAGTGGAACGAAAATAGTCAATGTGCCGCAAAGGGTTTCAGATACACAATGACCCATCTTGGAGATATTGTGGTTAGTGCTCTTGATAAACTCTGGAGTGCCACTGTAACTTCCACCTATGGGATCAATCTGACATACAATATTCATGAGCTTAAAAACAAAAAACGCAAACTGCAAAGAAAGATAGGAGAAAGAGTTTCTATAATTAAGGAGAGATCGCCTGAACTTGAAATTTTTGATGATGCAGAGCTGTCAAAACTATTCAAAGAGCTTGGAATAATAGAGGATGATATAAATGCCAGCATATATGAAAGAGAAGAGAGACTTTATCCAAAAAAATCAATGAAAGAGCAGTGTGCTTAAAATTTTTAAAGGAGTGATGCAAAGATGCCTGATGATCAGAATGCGGCTTTGATTTTAGCAGAAGAGATGATTGCCGAAGAAAAGGCAAACATGGTGGCAAAACTTCATCAAATAATCAAAAATATTAAAATTGACCTAACAGCTAAATTGCCAGCAAATGAGCGGTTGATAAAAGAGTCCAGACAGAAGCATGATGCTATTATCAACCTTTTAAATGAGCAGATGGCAACCATACAGAGCAAGGCTGTTGAACAGACTCAGGAGATTCAGAGACTGGAAAAAGAGCTTGAAAAGTCTCTGCGAGATACAGAGACTGCACTGAATCACGCTGACAAATCTGAGTCGGAAAAAAACAGGGCAATCTCAATGGCAAAGGAAGCAGAATCAGAAAAAGAAAAAGCCGTCAGAATTGCCATGTCTGAAAAGGAAATTGCTCTGAAAAAAGCTGCACAGGCTGAAGACGAAAAACAGGATGCTCTCAGAAAAGCAGAAAAAGCAGACGCAGAAAAAGAGAAGGCTCTGGAAGCTGCAAGAAAAGCTCAGGCTGAAAAAGAGGATGCTCTCAGAAGTGCTGTAATGGCAAAAACGGAAAAAGAGGATGCTGTCAGAGCCGCAGCAAAGGCTGAGGATGCTAAAGATAAAGCGTTAAAGGCAGCTAAAAAAGCTGAGTCAGACAAGGAAGAGGTACTTGCTTCATTGGCACAGGCTGAACGTGAGAGAGATCAGGCGTTTGCTGTAGCCGAGAAGGAAGGAGCAGAGAAAAAGAAAGCTCTTGCCAAAATTCAGGATGCCGAAAACAGTGCAAAAGAGCAGGTTGAAGGATTCAAAAAACAGATATCCTCTTTGGAAAACCAGTTGAATGAGTCACTGGAAGTTGCTGAAAAAGTTGCAAGAGAAAAAGCCAAAGTTGACCAGAAATATGAAAAACTCATGGAGCAGTGGAAGAACACGCTTTAACAACTCCAACCATTTTTGGGATTGAAATTTCTTAGTAAAAAATATTACAAAAATTTTCAAGGGGACATTATGTCATACAGCTTTGAAGATATCTGGTCATTGAACCTTACAGAGTTGCAAAAGAAGCGTAAGCAGACAACCCATGACTATGGGACACTCTATAATAAGTTTCTACGTCTTGATTCTGTCTTGCAAGAGAAACGACAGAAATTATCAGGGCTGAACAGCGAAATTGCCTTGATTGACAGAAAACTCAAGGATGGCAGAAACAGTAATTTCGTTTTAAATAGAAAAAGCACTGAAATGAAGGATGCTCTCAATCTTCTAAAGGGTGCTGTTGAAAAAAAAGAGTCTGCACTTTTTGAATTAAACAGCAGAAAAACCAAGTTAGAGGATAGAATAAAAGAGCTGACCCAAAAAATTTTGGAATGTTCACAACAGCTTTCCAATATTGCCAGAACCAACAATATAAATCAGAAAAAAGTTGTTGAGCTTAAAAAAGAGAAGACAATCCTATCAGAAGAAATTTCTAGATTCCTATCTGCAACATCAATTGAAAGGGATGATTTTGAGAGAAAAGCCCAGGAGTTGAATAACACATTTGTCGTCAGCCTTACCGAACGTTCGGAGGTCAAAAATACTCTTGCTGCCATTCAAAATAAGATAACAGATACTCTTGCAAACATTGACATGTTTAAAAATCAGATCGAGCATGTCAAAGAGATTAAAAATCTGCGGGACAACATTATGGAACAGGCAAACGAACAGCGTTCTTTTGGTGTGAAATATTCAGAGCTTCAGATTGAGCTACGCAATAAAAAAGGGCAACTTGACTCTGTAGTTTCAAGGATGCAAATCCAAAACAGTCAGCTTGCATCAATATCTGACGATAATCTTCTGAAAATTGACAAGGCTCTGTCTGAATTGAGTCAACACAAAAACGGCGTTGAAACGCTCTCTGAACAGCGAAGCACTGCCCTTGAAGATATTTTAGAAATTATGATTGAAAAGGCTGTTTTAGAGGAGAATAAGGATGATATCTGGCAGAGAGTTGAAATGTTAGAGAGCGGCTTGCTGGAATTTGCAAGATAAAAAGTTTGATTCGAGATTGAACGGCTTGAAAAATTTGAAATATTGAAGATTTGACAACTTTTTGAAAGTTATCAAAATTTATATCAAATTCATAAGGATTAAAATCTGTAGCAATCAGGAGATAATAGATACTAATGTCCCATAGCAGCTCATTGAATTCCAATCAACAGAGGATAAGAAAAACGGTTGAGGAGCTTAAGGCAGAACAGAGCGACAAAAATACCAGAATTCTTCTTGCCTATGAGATTAAGAACAGAGAAAAAGAGATAATGTTTTTAACCAATAAAATTTCGATGATTCAAAAAGAGATTCATCAGATTGACTCCTCAATAGACTCACTTGTTCCTGTAATAAGAATATCTAAAGCCTCATTGTCAGATATTGTCAAAGAGAATGACATACAGGCTGACGGCTGGGCAGAACTCAATAAAATCCAGAAAGATATTCAGAATATGCTCTCTGCACTACCTCGGCTCAAACGAGAAATTACAGAGCAGAAAAAAGATATTCAGGAACTTTCAAAGACTCTGAAACCTTTAGAAGAGGAGTGGAGCCACATCAGTGAAGAGCAGCATGAGCTGGATGAATCTGCCAGGAAAGTCGGTATCACCCTGTCGAGCCTTGAGCAGGAGTTATCCATAATGCGAGAGACAAATGGACTGCTTTATGGAATAATGCCAGACGGTTATGATAAAGGTTTGGTTGATGATATATCGGTCAACTTTGAGCAGTGTATTCAAAATTATTACGATGAAA
>CAXNND010000205.1:0-4608 GCA_964203105.1 Desulfamplus sp. | reverse complement strand
ACTGCTGTGGGAAAATCGGCTTATAAAGAGAAGAATCAAATTGTGAAGCCATACATTAAATGAACACTATGGACATATAATGGATGGATAGTAGTAATGGGAAAAATGCGTTGGAATAGAATTTGGGTTTCAAATCTATATAGTTTAATCAAAGAGTAATTTGGTTTTTATCAAGACTCTCATCAGTTCTGATTGTGAAATCTACTGAGGGATAAAGCTCTTTTAGCCGCTTAATGTTATTGTTCCTGTCGCCTCTAAGTCTTGATACAGAGGCTGGATGTACATTCAGAGTAATAGTTTTAGCTTTGGTATCAGTTTTATCATGGATATCTGTATTTTTATGTGAGAACTCTCTATCAATCAAATCAACAACTTTATCAAAAAAGATTTCAGAATATACCAAATGACCAAATGCCGGATGCCATGGACCTGCAATCATGGATAATTTATCCTGAAGCAGGTCTGATGCCTGTAGTCCCATTCTGATGACAGGAATATTATGTTGCTCAAATAGCTGAAATATTTTTTTGACAAGATTGACGCATGAGTCAATTGACATTGGCTGATATAGCCCCTGACGATACCATTTTGCAACTAAACTTCCTTCAAGTACAATCAGCGGATAAATACGAACAAAATCAGGGTGAAGGGTCGCTATTTTTTCTGCGGTATCAAGTGCACTTGTCGAATCAATTTGAGTTTTAATTGCAGTATCAAATCCATGCAGGTTCTGATTGTTCTCTCCTGGAAGCCCGACAAGCATCTGCATACCAACTGTAAATGGCTTCATCGAAATATTGATTGAGGATGACGATTTAATCGTCCTCAGTTTTTGGAAATCTCTCAAAAGGGAGGCTGCCCTGACAGTCTCCTCTGCCCTATGTCCCCGCCGTGCCATTTTAAGAACACTATCACTCATGGACTGCACCCCAATTTCAACGGTGGAGATACTGTATGGTTCTATAAGCTCAAGCCGCTCTTTAGTTATTGTGTCTGGTCGTGTGGAGAAGCGGATGGAGTCAATTTTTCCCTCTCTTACAAGCTCCTGTGCAGATGAAAGGAGAAAAATTATCTCATCTGGTTCAAGACCAAGAAAATTGCCCCCGAAAAATGCAAGCTCCACCTCTTTTCTTCCACCCTTGTAAGCAAGAAAATTATTTACAGTCTGCTCTATATCCTCAGCAGATGGCAACTCTGAGGATCGAGGCAGAGCGGACGAAATCAAGGAGTTGGTGTCAGGCTCTGTTATGATCGACTGGTTGCAGAATGCACAAAGATGAGGGCATCCTGAATGGGGAATAAATACCGGAATAACAAGAGGTTTAGAGGTGAACAATTTACAACTCTTTCTGGGCTTTAAGAGTTGCAAGTGCATTTGCTGCTGCATTCTGTTCTGCTGATTTCTTGTTTCTACCTTCCCCCCTTGCTTCAATATCGCAGACATGCAGAATAATTTCAAAAATTTTATCATGATCAGGACCTGTCTCTTTAACAATTCTGTAACATGGGACAAAGTTACCCATCTCCTGAACCATCTCCTGTAGCATACTTTTATAGTCACAGGTGTCGCTGCCCGATTTTATATGACTTATCTGGGAGTCAAAGTATAGGGAGATAAGATTGCAGGTCTCTTCAAATCCAACTTCAAGATAAATTGCAGCAATAATTGCCTCAAAGGTATCTGCAAGAATGGAGTTTTTCTCTGCTCCGCGTGAGAGCCTCTCCCCCTTGCCAAGGGAGATGAACCTTCCAACATCCATGTGTCTTGCCATTGCTGCAAGACCAGATTCACTGACAAGGGTTGATCTCAGCTTGGATAGCTCACCCTCTTTCATATCAGGAAATTTCTCCATCAGCAGATGAGCTATTGCAAGACCAAGCACTGCATCACCAAGAAACTCAAGCCTCTGGTTATCTTTTATGGATGGCTGCTGAACCTCATTAACATAGGAGCTGTGGCACAGTGCTGTGAGCAATAACTCTATTGAATTAAATGAGTAGCAGAGGTTCTCTTCAAGTTTTGAAATCCGGTTATCTGCTCTTCTTGATCTCTCAACAGCAAGTGAGAGATTCCTGTAAAGTTCATAGCTAATTGAGAGATTGCCACTGCCACCATCATCAACCTTACCAATACCAATCTCAACGCCCTGTTTGAGTGCCCCATGAAAATCAGAGCCACCGGTCATCAGAAGCCCCTTTTTCTGTGAAAGTTTTGCAAAGTATTGGGTCTGCTCTTCAGAGTGGTCTGTGTGAAAAACCTCAATACCCATAAGCCCCATCCCAATGAGTTGAGATACAAAATACTCAATCTGATAATAAATACGATCCCCGCCACCTCTTCTGGTCAAATCAGGATCATCAGCTTGAGTCTTATTGGTCATCAAGTAAGTAACTTCTGCTGTCATCATCTTAGAATCAAGGTTGCACCCTGACATTGAAGGCTGTGGCGGTAACAAAAGACATGGATGGGCAAGCACAGGAACACCGCCAGCCTCTATAATCATTTTAATGGCATCTTTGCACGAAAGCCTAAACTTATCGACATAGGCTGGACGACCACTGCCAAGATAGAGATCAAAGGCATCGTCAAAAGATGCAACATACCCCTTTTCAACCATAGCCTTTGCAATATGTGGACGACCCATCTGACCCTCTCCGCAGACCTTTGCCACATCATCCATTGTGAGCAAAAATCCCAATTCCGAGAGCTTTTGAAGAATAAGGGGATTTCTGTTTGCACGGGCATATCTGAGCTTCTCCAGAGTGGCACTCATCTGCCTGTCATAAATGCTGAATCCATATCCAAGAATATGGATACTGCCGATATCTTCATACCCTGGCAGGGGCTGGGCACTAATCTCAACCCCTGTTATGAACTCCAGGTTATGGGGGATACCAGCTTCAGTAACATCCTTCACTCCGTCCATGTTATCATGGTCTGTAATGGAAATGGCACTCAGCCCCTTGCTGACTGCCATATTGACAATTTCAGCCGGTGTGAAAGAGCCGTCCGAGGCTGTCGAATGTATATGGAGATCGATCACTGTACGTTTTGTGTTCGTATCCTGGCTGTTTTTCAGGTTAGATTCCAGTGGCATTGTATTTTCAGATTCCAGTTTGATTGTGCTGGAAAATTCCAGTGGAGTTATTTCATCAGATTCCAAGGGCTTTTTCCATAACCTCTTCACGAGTCTTGCATTCAATACACTGAGTCGTGACAGGTCTGGCTTTAAGCCTTGCATTTGAAATATCATCGCCGCATGTTTCACAGATTCCATAAGTTTTGTTGTCAATACGCATCAGAGCCTCCTTGACTTTTTTAATCAGCTTATGCTCCCTGTCCCTGATTCTGAGTTCAAAATTACGCTCTGCCTCATGTGATGCCCTGTCTGTAGGGTCTGCAAAGTTATCTTTGGGTACAGTCATTTCAGTGACGGTTTCGTCTGCATGAGAAATTAGATCCTTAAGTCTCTCATTCAAAAGTTTTTTGAAAAATTCCAGTTCGTTATCTTCCATTGCTTTATCCTTCATCATTGATATTATTGATGTTAAAAATCTCTCTTGCTGCATTTAAATAGAATGCATCATCCCTGTGGTTGCCAGTATTTTTGAGAAACCGTATCGGATCATGCATGATTTTACTTGTAATTGCACGGGTCATCCTTTTGATAGCCTCCTGCTCCTCCTGTCCGAGGTGAAGGGTATTTAAGGTTTTTTCTGTCTCTGCTTCGGTAATTTTTTCAATCTTTTCCCTTATAGCAACAATGGTCGGCACTACATCAAGGCTTTCAAGCCATCTTTGAAATTTAATAACAGCCTCGTCAACAAGCCTCTCTCCCTTGACAGCCTCTTTTTTTCTCTCATCCATATTGTCATCAACAATATTCTGAAGATCGTCAATATCGTAGAGATAGGCGTTGTCTATTCTATTTATTGCGGGATCAATATCCCTTGGTACCGCACTATCGATAAAAAATAGGGGACGACTTTTACGCAGGGACATACTCTTTTTCACATGAGCCTCAGTCAGAACATATTCAGTTGCACCGGTTGAACTGATAATAATGTCAACATCTTTAAGCAACTGCTCCCTCTCTTCAAATTTGACTGCCTCTGCACTTACATTATCCCTGACACTACGGCTATTTACAATATTTTCAGCACGACACTCTCTTCTTCCATCAGCACCCTTGCTTCCATTGAACTTTTCCGCAAGAGTTATAGCATTTTCAAAGGTTCTGTTTGCCACAACAATCTTTTTCACCCCGTGAGAAATCAGATGCTCGACAGCAAGTTCTGCCATCTCACCCGCACCAAGCAACATTACCTTACGTTCACTTAGATCACTGAATATTTTGTTTGCAAGTTCAATTGCTGCATAGCTGATTGATACTGCATTATCTCCTATACCTGTCTCTCTTCTCACCTTTTTGGCAATACTGAACGCCTTGTGCATAAGCCGGTTGATAATTACACCTGCCGATTTGCTTGATGCTGCCAGGCGATATGCCCCCTTGACCTGCCCTAAAATCTGGGGTTCTCCAATAATCATCGAATCAAGGCTTGATGCAACCATGAAAAGATGTCTGACAGCATCGTTGCCATTAT
>CAXNND010000204.1:0-4617 GCA_964203105.1 Desulfamplus sp. | reverse complement strand
CCTGCAAATTCTCAATGTAATGCTCGGCTGACATCACGGCAATCGCTGCATCGCCTACAGCAGTCACAATCTGCTTGAGTGGTGTAGTTCTTACATCTCCAGCCGCAAAAATACCAGGAACAGAGGTCTCCATACGCTCATTTGTATGGATAAAACCACCATCATCCATCTTGAGGCTTTCGCCCAAATTAATAATATTCCCTGTATTAGGAGACACTTTTAGAAAGTCTGTGTTGGGAGTGATACCAATCCAGATAAAACAGCCATCTGCCCTGATATTTTTCTCCTCACCTGTTTTGATATTTTTGACCTTCACATTTTCAACCGCAAAAAAGCCATCCATACCTGAAACTACAGAGTCCCATACAAACTCAATTTTATCATTTTTCAATGCACGTTCCTGAAGAATCTTGGCTGCCCGAAGCTCATCACGCCTGTGTACCAAATAGAGCTTTTTTACAAAACGCGTAAGAAATATTGACTCCTGAACCGCTGTATCACCACCACCTACTGCAACAACAATTTTATCTCTGAAAAATGGACCATCGCATGTGGCACAAAAAGATACACCCTTGCCCATGAACTTTGATTCACCGACATTTAGTCTGCGAGGAGATGCTCCTGATGCAATAATTACAGCTTTTGTGGTAACTGTTCTGTTTTTGCCAAAATGAACTATTTTACGCTCTCCATCAATTTCAATGGCTGTAACATCTTCAGATTCAATATCAAGACCTAAATTCTTTGCCTGATTGAGCATCTTTTCACCCAAATCATAACCACTGATACCATCTGGAAAACCTGGATAGTTTTCAATCCAGTCAGAAACAATCACCTGACCGCCAGGGGCTGCCTTTTCGTAGAGTACAACATTCATTCTCGCCCTGGCAGAGTATATTCCTGCGGTAAGACCAGCCGGTCCTCCGCCAATTATCACAAGTTCGTAGTCAGTCTGTGCCATTTAAAACTCCTCCTGCAATAAACATCTTACCTGAATCTACAAAATAGAATCAAGTGTCTCTTCTAATTTCCCCTTTGCAACCATTCCTGTGATCTGGTTAACTATCTGCCCATTTTTGAAAAAAATAAGCGTGGGTATTGCCTGAATACCATATTTGGTTGGAGAGAGGGGATTTTCATCAATGTTAATCTTTACAAATTTTATCTTGCCTGAATATGTCTGCTCAAGAGCTTCAATAGTTGGTGCAATGGCACGACATGGTCCACACCATGGTGCCCAGAAATCAACCATTACCGGCAGATTTGCTTTAACGACTGTGCTCTCAAAGGAATCATCATCTATTTCTATAATATTTCCTGACATTTATACGCTCCTTATGTTATGTTGTGTTTAATAAAAAACTCTTATTGTAAAATGGAATTAATCTGCAAGTTTATGAAAAAATTTTTGTTAATATATTGTTTTAGCTATCCTTTGTCAACACAATGAAAAATTCCTTTTAAAGGAGGTTTATCGTGAAGAAAAAGATTCGCATAGGTACACTGATATCTGGTGGCGGGACAAATTTACAGGCTATAATTGACGGTTGTTATAATGGAGATATTGATGGGCAGATTTTGTTTACCGGCTCTGATGTTCCAGGTGTAAAGGGGCTTGAGCGTGCACAGAGAGCTGGTATTGATACCTTTATTGTTGATTACAGACAGATTATTAACAATGCGAGGGAAAACCCCTTATCCATGGTTCTGCCGGATGATTTTAATATTGAGGAGATCAGAGCAAAGCAACGTATAATAAAGAGCAATATCGATTTTTTCCTGAAAACAAGAGCAATGGCAGAACAGGCACTTCTTGATCATATACTTCCCTATAAAATCGATCTGCTTGTGCTTGCGGGTTTCATGCGAACGCTTACCCCCTATTTTATTGATCGGATAAATATCAGCTATTACAATATTAATGATGACACATCATCTCCGTGTAAAATTGTTGAAGGCAAATCCAAACTTATCAAACTCAGAATAATGAATATCCATCCAGCACTTTTGCCGGCATTCCCCGGAACTGACGGCTATGGAGATACATTCAGATATGGATGCAAGGTTGGCGGTTCTACTGTTCACTATGTAGATTATGGCGAGGATACAGGTCCTATTATTGGACAGCGTGCATTTCAGATTGAAGATGGTGACACTTTAGAGATTGTAAAGCAAAAAGGGCTTGAATTGGAGTGGAAGCTATATCCTGAGTGTATTCAAAAATTTGCCATGGGTATTGTTTAGAGATGTACTTCTGGCGATCTGTCAGGCGGCTTACTCATTTTAAGGATCGATATTGCATCACAAGCTCCACAAGGGCATCAAAACTATTCAATGATGGCTCATCCAGCACACATTCAAACAGGTAGTTCATGATTTTGCCAACCTCTGGTCCTTCGGGAATATTTAATATTTTCATAATATCATCCCCTGAAACTCTAAGGTCTTTGACAGATAGTGCCACTCCGACACCTTTGATTTTACAGCCTTTAAGCTCCTGCCTGATCTTTCCAACCCTTAGATTGATATCTTCTGGAGAGTATGGTTTTTTGGCTAAATTGGCAGACTTGTCTGCAATTCTCATCTGCATAAATGTCTGCCATGCAACATTATTCTCCTTTAGAAAAGCCAAAAGCCTTCTGACAGCTTTGGGGGTTGAGTCAGATGTAAGGGGTCGCATGTGGGTTCTGATTACAGCGGCAATAAACACTATCTCTTCATTGCTGAATCTTAATTTATAGAGATCATTAACCACACTATCAACCATCTTTTCATGGTCAGGAAAGGTGAGGTATCCATCTTTTATAAGGGCAGCATCATATTTACCGGCATCGTGAAGATAAGCTGCAAGGCGAAGAGTTGGGTTACGTGGAGATATGGCATCTCCGGTAAGCAGGCAATGTTCAAATACAGTCTCTCCATGATGTGGTCCTCCATCCAGTTCTGCACAACGGAAAATTGAGGGGAATATCAGCTCAAGCAGCTTGCAACTATGGAGTGCCCTGAAAAAGAGAGATGGTCTTTTGTGAGCCATTGCCTTTAAAATCTCGTGGCGGACTCTTTCAGGTGCAACAGTTCCTGTAACAATGTTTTGGTTGTCATCTCTATCCATAACCATGCTGCGGTGTCTGATTATCGCTGAAATGGTTGCGGGTTCAATTGTCCCTTCAATCAGTGAAACAAACCTGCACGCTCTCACCATTCTCAACGGATCTTCAGCGATACGCTCGTCAGGGTCGCCTGTAAATCTGATAATCCTGTCTTTAATATCTCTTTTGCCACCAAACGGATCAACTACTTTCCCTGTGAGAGGATCAAATGCCATACTGTTGATTGTTATATCCCTGTGTGCAAGATCACATTCAGGAAAATAGTAGCCGTTTTTTGATGATTTGGATAAATCTGATTGGGAGTCTAAAGGTAAGCGAGAGGCTTCGTTCAATAATAACGATGATTTTACAGGTAATTCAGAACGGCACGAGGCAACTTCAACTCCATTGACCATACATATAGCAAACGCCTTACCCACCTTTTTAACCCGCTCTTCTGCGAATACTCTTGTAATCTCTTCTATAGGTGCATTTGTCAGAATGTCAAAATCGGAAAGCTGTTGCACATATTCATTCGTCATATCTTTTATAAACATGTCACGCACAGCACCACCTACAAACAGTGCTTTGAATCCATTGTCTGCCAATTTTTTGACAATATCAAAACCTCTCTGCTGCTCGCCAGATATTTTATCAGAACTGTTCCTGGATATATTCATTTGATTGAAATTTAATCGTCTCTCTGACTCCATCGTTGCACAAGATCATTCTCAACACAAAGGTGATCCAGTATCCTTGCAACTACTGTGTCACAAAGTTGCTCAATGGTTGACGGAAATGTGTAGAACGATGGACAAGGAGGCATGATAGTTGCTCCTGCCCTGCATAATCTTGTCATGTTTTCAAGGTGAATAAGGTTAAAAGGGGTCTCACGAGGAAGAAGTATAAGAGGGTGTCTCTCTTTCAGACATACATCTGCAGATCGAGTGATAAGATTGTCTGCTATTCCAGATGCAACAGATGCTACTGTTTTCATGGAGCATGGGGCAATTGCCATGCCATTATGGATAAATGATCCACTGGCAGGTGCTGCACAAGCATCGTGCTCGCTGAAAACCTCAAGTATGGCAGATTCGTGAAATTTTGTACCTTCAAGAAGGAGAAACTCTTTAAAGGAGCTTTGAGAGTTGAAGATGGTCTCATGTTCCAGAACTCTTAATCCACCATCTGAAATCATAACCATTACATGATATGGGCGTTCAAGAAGTGCCTTTATCAGCCTGATACCATAAATTGAGCCTGATGCTCCGCAGATAGCTACGATATACTTTTTTGTGATTTTCAATTGAAATATTACCCTTGTTTAAAAAAATAGGTAACTACTTAGACATATATAAATTGACTTAACATATTGTAAAGATTAAACAATATTCATTTTAGGCTGAACAGGATTAGCTAAAATATTTTTTTTGTCAGTCAATAATTTGGGACTGTAAATATTTCAGGGACAAAGGGACTTTTATCTTCCATGATACAGGAACAATCCTTTGTTTATAGGCATATAAAT
>CAXNND010000203.1:0-4620 GCA_964203105.1 Desulfamplus sp. | reverse complement strand
TGATGTGGTCTTTACCGCAGCATCGGCAAAAAGAGATTACAGTATGGCACTTGAGATTGCACGTCCCCATTTTTCACCAAAAGTTATCACGAGATTTTTGTCCTTTACAATGACCAGAGATAAAGAGGCTACAGAGGCTGCATGGGATGGCAATGCAGAAGAGATAGCCTCTGTGTTGAGGGATGGCAAAAACGCCGCCTTTCTGACACTCGGAGATCCAATGACCTACTCAACCTTTGGCTATATTATGAAGAGCCTCAAAAAGGTGATGGCTGATGCCAGGATTGAGACTGTACCTGGAATCACCTCGTTTCATGCTGCTGCGGCTCGCCTTAACAGGACTTTGGTTGAGGGGGAAGAGTCTCTGCTGATAACATCTGGAGCCTATGGCGGGGATCAGTTGCTCAGGGTTGGGGAGAACATTGAGAATATTGTGATGCTCAAGGCATATAAAAACATAAAGCAGAACAATCAGGCATTGAAAAAAGCTGGTTTTTTTAAAAAAAGTGTTGCTATATCTAAATGCGGAAGAGAGGGTGAAGAGATTATAGAAAATCTTGACGAGCTGGAAACAAGACCCCCTGATTATTGGACATTGGTGCTGGCAAGTAAATGACAGGCTTTTTTCGGTGGGTGGGTAAATGATGGGTAGCATTGATAAACCCGATATTGTCAACATAAAAACTCAGGATCGCCTTGGTATTGTTGTGGATATTGTAGGTTTTGGACTCTCGGTTGATGATTTGACAGAAAAGCACAGGCAAATTATAGCAAATGCAGAGCTTCTTGTGGGTGGCAAACGACATCTTGAGCTGCTAAAGAGGATTAATATTCCAAATCAGAAGAAGCCCGATATTTCATGTGAAACATTGGCTATCACAAAAGATATTCAAGGAGTAATTGATATAATAAAGGATAGGGCAGGGCAGGGCAGGCGGGTTGTGGTTCTTGCATCTGGTGATCCTCTTTTTCATGGAATTGGTGCAACTCTTATCAATGCTTTGGGCAGGGACAGCGTCAATATCTATCCGAACATATCCTCTGTAGCTGCTGCATTTGCTGCTATAAAAGAGCCTTGGGATGATGCAAGACTTGTCAGCCTTCACGGGAAAGATGGAGAGGATGCAGACAGAGAGATTGCCAAAATTCATCAATTTTTAAAACCTCACGATTACTGTAAGGGTAAAGATGTTGAAGAACTTCATAGCAAGACAGGGAGCATTGCAATTCTGACTGATCACACTAAAACACCTGCATGGATAGCAAGGTATCTCATCTCAAACAAGATATCAAAAATATCTTATGATGATAATTTAGTGATGTATGTATTTGAAAATCTTGGAGCAGATAATCAGCAGATTTCATTTTATGATGATATTGCAAGGGCGGCAGAGAAAAATTTTTCAAGTCCAAATGTTGTTATTCTCAAAAACAAAGATTCAGACTCCCAAAAACTTGCAATCTCTTGCTGCGAAAAGCAGTCTGAGATTACTAATCAACCATGTAGAGACAGAGCACAATTTCAAACGCCATTGCAGATTTATCCAGGTATGCCGGATAATCTTTTCTGCCATGAAAAAGGTCTTATCACCAAATCTGAAATAAGGGCGATTGTCCTTTCAAAACTTGAGTTAACAGCAGATGACCATATTTTTTGGGATTTGGGTGCTGGTTCTGGATCAGTTTCCATTGAGGTCTCAAGGTTTATTCCAAGGGGAAAGATTTTTGCTGTTGAGCGAAATGGAGATCGAATATCAGATATAAAAAAAAACATGGAACGATTTGGAGTTTGTGGAGAGGATAGGGTAGGGGAATATATGATGACAGTTATTCATGGAGAGTTGCCAGATGCCATGAAACATCTGCCTGATCCAGACAGAATTTTTATCGGCGGTGGTGGAAAGAATATCTCGGAGATAATCCGCAGGGCAGGGGAGAGACTCGCAACTGATGGCATAATGGTTGTCAACACGGTGCTCATTCAAACCATGAATATGGCTATGGATATTCTTAAGGAGATGGCGTTTCACGTGAAACTTGTTCAGGTGCAGGTCTCTGCATCCAAACAGATGCCCTTTGGGGATCGTCTTGATGCACTTAATCCTGTCTGGATTATCTCTGGTAAAAAAGAATAGGGGAAAAACCCATGGATAGATTATAACTTCCTCTCTCTATAGAGACGGCCTGGTGTATATTTAACAAAGTGTGACTAAAAAGAGAAAACAAGAGGCAATAGAAGATAAAATGCCAAACATAGATAATCCGGTAGATAATCCAGTAAAATTTGTAGGGGCAGGTCCTGGCGATCCAGACCTTATAACAGTCAAGGGGCAAACAGCACTCAATGAGGCTGATCTTATTATATATGCAGGCTCGCTTGTTCCTGAAGCACTCCTGAAATGGAGACGAGATGGGGCAGAGGCTGTGAACAGTGCATCCATGAACCTTGATGAGATTGTCGAGATGATTATGATCGCACATAATCAGGACAAAAAAGTTGTGCGTCTTCACACAGGTGATCCCTCGCTTTATGGTGCTATTTTTGAACAGATGAGGGAGCTTGACAGCCATGGAATCTCATATAAGGTGATTCCAGGTGTGACTGCTGCATTTGCGGCTGCTGCATCAATCGGGATGGAATACACCTTGCCAGAAGTTACCCAGACTCTCATTCTGACAAGGATATCAGGCAGAACCCCTGTGCCTGATCAGGAATCTCTGGAGCGTTTGGCAGCTCATCAGAGTTCCATGGCAATATATTTGAGTATTGCCCATGTGGAACGTGTGCAGGAGATTCTCTCCACCCATTATGGTGAGGATAGTATCTGTGCCGTGGCTTACAAGGTGAGCCACCCGGAAGAGAGAATTGTCTTTACACGAATCAGGGAGCTTGCAAGAAGAGTCAGGGATGAAAATCTCACACGTCAGGCATTGATAATTGTTGGAAAGGCGGTTGAGACAGCAAGTCTTAAAAAATTGGTCATCAAATCAAAACTCTATGATGCAGGTTTTTCACATGGATTCAGGGAGCAGTCGCAAAAGTGATAAATCATGTAGTTGCAAATAGACCTGCAAAACTCAATGGAAAGGTTAATCAGCGTGTCAGTGATTAACAAAGTCTCTATATGGGCAATCACGCCTGGTGGTTTGACGATTGGGCAGAAACTTTTGAAATCACTCCATGACAGTGTTTTTTTTATCTCCGCAAACATTGCTGATGAACTGTTGTTCTCTGAAAGCAGCAATATCGCTGATGATGTCTGTTTAGACAGGATAGTTATCTTTGAAAAACTTTCAGAGATGTTTCAGGAGCAGTTCATGCGTTACGATGCCCATATCTGCATTTTTTCCACAGGAATTGCCGTCAGAATGGCAGCCCCGCTCATCTCATCAAAACTGACTGACCCGGCAATTGTGGTGGTTGATGACCGTGCATTTCATGCCATCAGCCTTCTCTCCGGACATCTTGGTGGTGCCAACGAGTTGACTGTTGAGGTTGCACAGATTACTGGAGCTTCACCTGTCATTACCACAGCTACTGACATAAACAGACTGCCATCAATTGATATGGTTGCTAAACGGCTAAATCTTTTGATCGAAAATCCAGAGATGATAAAAAAGGTCAATATGGCATTTCTTCAGGGAAAACGGGTAATGCTGATTGATCCGTTCAACCTTCTGGCTTCCTATATTCCAGAGCAGTTCAGATATAAAGAACTATCTGACGCTGGAGATGCAGTTACTGTCTTATGCTCTGATACAGATATAGATATAGAGAGGACGAAAACACTGCTACTGAGGCCTCCATCTCTTGTTGCAGGAATGGGCTGTAACAGGGGTACAGCCAGGAGCGAGTTGATGGAGATTCTGATATCCACATTCAAAGAGCAGAACCTGTCAATAAAGAGCCTTGCAGCAATTGCCACAACATCACTCAAGCAAGATGAAGCAGGATTGATTGAACTTGCCCATGAGTTGGGAAAACCAATAAGGTTTTATGATAAAGATGAGTTAAATTCAGTTGAAACTATTGAGAATCCATCAGAAATGGTGGAAAAACATATTGGAGTAAAAAGCGTATGCGAAGCAGCAGCAATCCTTGCAACACAGAACGGAGTTCTGATTGTGCCCAAGATAAAAAAGGGGAATGCCACCCTTGCAGTGGCACGAATAACAGTCAAAAATCAGGTATAACCTCTTGCCCTTGTCAATCTGAATCTGCTGATTGTACAGGCAAAACCCCAAGACTTTTTGTAATAGGAACAGGTCCAGGAAATTTAGACCACATCTCGAAAAGGGCTATTGATCTTTTACAAGCCTCAGATTGTGTTGCAGGCTACACAACCTACATTGATCTGATAAAGGATGTTATCAAGGATAAAAAGATAATTTCAACCGGTATGCAAAGAGAGGTTGACAGGGTTGAGATGGCTATTGCCGAAGCATTAAAGGGCAATACCTGTGCCATTGTCTCTGGAGGAGATGCTGGTATCTATGCTATGGCAGGGCTGGTGTTTGAGATATGCCAGAAAAAAAATGTTAGATTGATAAGGCATGAGAGTTGTAAAAAGGCGACAGAAATCTCTGGGCTGAAGGTAGCCTCTGACCCAAAGAGGGTTT
>CAXNND010000202.1:0-4621 GCA_964203105.1 Desulfamplus sp. | reverse complement strand
GCTGGACTCCTCTCTTTTTTTTCCCCCTGTATCCTGCCACTTATCCCTGCATATTTCAGCTTTATCACCGGACTATCCTTAGACGAACTTACAGCAGGAGATGACCGGACAACACGCCAGAAAGTTATCCTTGCCACTTTAGCCTATGTTGGAGGATTCTCTTTTGTTTTTATTTTGATGGGAGCTTCTGCATCTTTTTTAGGTGGATTCGTCTCTACCCACTCAAAGATTATCACAGATATTATCAGGTATGTCGGTGGTGCAATTATTATTATTTTTGGATTCCATCTGCTTGGCATAATCAATATAAAGAGTCTAAATTTTGAAAAACGTATTCATATAAATGAAAAACCCATGCACCTTATGGGGACATTTATTATTGGAATGGCTTTTGGTGCTGGCTGGACACCCTGCATTGGTCCTCTTTTAGGTTCCATACTCATTGTTGCAGGAAGCAGGGAAACTGTATCTCAGGGCATTATTCTCCTGACTCTTTACTCAACAGGTTTGGCTCTGCCATTTATCCTGATCTCTTTTTTCATCAACAAAATACTTGATATTATGCGACAGACAAAAAAAATATTGATTTATATAAACAGGATATCCGGCACTCTTCTGATTATTATGGGCATACTCCTTGTTACCGATAAATTCAGACTTCTTGCTGTAATGTAAAAATCTAACAATAGAGGAAAATTTAAATGAAAGGTCAGATAGCAGATAAAAATTATAAAAAAAACTTCATAACAAATAGAATGGTTTTCATAGGGGCAGCACTGTTGATAATGCTTACATCTTTATTCATGGGACAAACCTCTCCTGTTGCTGCTGTATCAGGAGGCATTACATGGCAAAAATATGATAAAGGTGTTGTCATGGCAAAAGAGCAAAACAAGAAAATTTTTCTCTACTTTCATGCAGAGTGGTGTGGCTACTGCCGTCAAATGGACAAGTCAACCTTTCAGGATAAAGCACTTATTGATTATATGAATGCCAACTTTATTGCCATAAAGGTGGATTCTGACGTGGAAAAAAAGGTGGCAGACTCCTACAGTGTCCGTGGACTTCCTACAAGCTGGTTCCTGAAATCCAACAGTGACAAATTAAGCAATATGCCTGGATACATAGATGCAAAGAGGTTAATGACCATACTTAAATATGTGCATACCGAAAGCTATGAAAAGATGAGTTACAGCGACTTTGAAAAGAGTATGTGAAGCGTTTTTTTGTAATCAGAAAAGCGACCCAACAACTAACATCTGAAAAAGGAGTTGGAAACATTAGAAGATGATACACTCAATTACAAGACGATCTTTTCTTAAGACCCTACACTACAACTGGCTCTATATCCAGTCTGCAACTGTTGAAATAGATAATGAATCACAATAAGTCATATCTATCAACCACCCTCTGGGTTATTGCAGCGGTTCAGTTTCTGACTCCTTTCATGTTTTCAGCAGTCGGAGTTGCCTTGCCCACAATTGGACGCGAATTTCGTGCTGGTGCTGTCCATCTTGGTCTGATTGAGATGGTCTATATATTAGGGGTTGCTCTATTTCTTCTTCCATTAGGGCGGTTTGCCGATATTCATGGACGTAAAAAGGTGTTTCTTACAGGAACATGTCTAATGATAATTGCAACTGTCGCCGTATCCACTGCGTCAAACATTGAATCACTTATCATATTTCGCTTTATTCAGGGTATTTGTGCTGCCATGATAACCTCAACCAGCTTTGCCATGCTGAACTCTGTTTTTCCTCGGGAAAAACGGGGACGAGCCATTGGTGTAGTGGTCAGTAGCGTTTATCTTGGTATTTCAGCAGGACCGACAATTGCGGGTTTGATGGTGCAATACTTGAACTGGCGATGGATTTTCTACAGTGCGGTACCGGTAGAGCTTGCCGCATTTGTCTTTGCCATCACGCGTCTCAAAGGCGAATGGGCAGATGCTAAAGGAGAGACATTTGACTGGTTTGGTAGTATTATATATATGTTAGCACTTGCAGCCATTATCGTGGGTACTGTAGAGAGTCGTCAGTTGGCATCTGCAAAATGGTTTATTCTTGCTGGTTTTGTGGGTATGTCCATATTTATAATGTATGAAATGCGTGTAATTTCACCACTTATCCCTTTGAAAAAAATTCTTTCAAACAGGATGTTCATGTTTAGCAATCTTGCAACATGGCTTAACTATGCAGCCTCTTTTGGAATTACATTTTTTTTTAGCATCTATCTTCAGGTGATCAGAGGAATTTCACCTAAAAATGCCGGACTTATATTGGTTTTACAACCTCTTATTCAGGCAGTATGTGCCCCTTTTGCAGGCAGAATGGCAGATCGTTACCAGCCCGCATGGATTGCCACGGCTGGAATGTCTTTTTGTACTGTCGGGCTTGGATGTTCTTCCCTGTTGACCGCAACCACCCCTTTTATCATGCTCTATGCTATTCTTGTCACTATGGGGATTGGGTTTGGATTTTTCTCCACACCAAACAGCACGGCTATAATGAACAGTATTTCTCCTAAAGATTACGGAATGGCTTCAAGTGTTATTGCCACAATGAGAACCACAGGTATGC
Source organism: Desulfamplus sp. (assembly GCA_964203105.1). Taxonomy (GTDB): domain Bacteria; phylum Desulfobacterota; class Desulfobacteria; order Desulfobacterales; family Desulfobacteraceae; genus Desulfamplus. The sequence continues at coordinate 2,042 of CAXNND010000202.1, read as the reverse complement.
TCACAAGTATGACCATAATTACAGTGCTTCTTTCATACTATCTTGGAAACAAGCCTGTAACATCTGCTACTGGAGAGGCTTTTATCTCCACAATGCACACTGCCATGATTCTGTTCAGTTTTATGGGGCTGATTGCCATCTTTCTCTCCACAGGTAGAATTAAACCTCAATATATTATTGGCTCATCTGCATCTGTCGATGCAAAAACTGAGTAGTGCACTGTTTTGGCTATTTGGTTTACATGAAAGTGGAGAGGCACGGCATCTCTAAACGATTCTACCATCCGTTCTGGCTACACGGCGTGACGTTTATTAGCAAGCAAACGAAGCGTTTTTATAAAATTCACAAAACAACTGTTGTTTTCACAGATGCAAATTGTTCTATCAATATTTTTTTGAACCAAACATTTTACAAGGAAGGTTATCAAGATGGGAGTCATAGCAGATAAAATCAGGAATCTGAAAGAGAGAGAATCAAGGATTCTTGAGATGGGGGGAGAGCAGGCTCTGAAAAAAAGAGCAGAAAGCGGTAAACTGAATGCAAGAGAGCGGTTGAATATACTTTTTGACCCCGGTACTTTCAGGGAGATCGACATGTTTGTCTCTCACCGGTGCGTAAATTTCGGGATGGATAAAACCGAAATCCCTGCTGATGGCGTGGTGACAGGTCATGGCAAGGTTGATGGACGGATTGTATTTGCATATTCCCAGGATTTCACATCAAGAGCCGGAAGTTTAGGTGAGATGCAGGCAAAAAAGATATGCAAGATCATGGATATGGCTATGAAATCCGGTGCTCCGGTTGTCGGAATTAATGACTCGGGTGGGGCAAGAATACAGGAGGGTGTTGATGCACTTTCCGGTTATGGCGAGATATTTTTCAGAAATGCCTCAGCTTCAGGTGTAATTCCACAGATTACGGCAATCATGGGAACAACTGCTGGTGGAGCAGTTTACTCTCCTGCCATGACAGACTGGATATTCATGGTCAAGGATTCAAGCTACATGTTCATTACAGGTCCTCAGGTCATTAAATCTGTTACTGGTGAAGAGATATCTTTTGAGGACCTTGGCGGTGCAATGGCTCACAATGAAAAGAGCGGTGTTGCACATTTTGCCTGTGAATCTGATGAGGACACTCTTGCCCAGATTCGGACACTTCTCTCATATCTGCCCTCCAACAATATGGAAGACCCTCCATTTATTCCAAGTAAGGATACTCCGAATCGAATAGACGAGGAACTTGATACACTTATTCCTGACAGTCCCAACGCATCTTACGATATTAAAAGTGTTATTACATCTATTGTTGACGATGGTATCTATTTTGAACCTCACCAGTATTTCGCAAAAAATATCATTATCTGTTTTGCCAGAATGGGCGGTAGAACAATAGGTATAATCGCAAATCAGCCCGCATATCTTGCAGGGTGTCTTGATATAAACGCATCTGACAAGGCAACCCGTTTCATTCGATTCTGCGATTCCTTTAACATTCCAATGCTTACTATTGCTGATGTTCCAGGTTATCTGCCAGGAAGCGATCAGGAGTGGGGGGGAATTATCCGTCATGGTGCAAAATTGTTGTGGTGCTACTCTGAAGCCACAGTGCCAAAACTTCTGCTGATTACCCGCAAGGATTACGGTGGAGCATATATTGCCATGTGTTCAAGACACCTTGGTGCTGATATGGCATTTGCCTGGCCCAGTGCCCAGATCGCGGTTATGGGTGCAGAAGGTGCTGCAAATATTATCCATGCAAAGGATATTAAAAACTCAAGCGATCCAAAAGAGACCAGAAAACAGAAGATAAAAGAGTATGAAGAGCTATTTTCAAATCCATACTGTGCAGCAAGCAGAGGTTATGTTGATGCTGTTATAAGACCAGCAGAGACAAGAGCAAGGCTTTGTGATGCTTTAGATGCTCTTTGCACAAAAAGAGAGATGCGTCCAGCCAAGAAACATGGCAAAATTCCTGTTTAACATAATGAAGATGAGTATCTGAAAGATTTGACAACTTTTAAAAAGTTGTCAAATCGTAAT
>CAXNND010000201.1:0-4623 GCA_964203105.1 Desulfamplus sp. | reverse complement strand
CATTGTAATAAAATTTTATACCATATTGAATCTTTATCTTAACGATAGGCAGGTTGTTATGAAAAAACAGATTTCAATTAATAAAATGATGCAGCTTACAGCAGTTATTGAACGAGAAAGTGATTGGTATATATCTACATGCCAAGAATTAGGAATTGTAAGTCAAGGTAAAACTGTAGAGGAAGCAAGATTAAATCTTGTTGAAGCTGTTGAAGGATTTTTTGAGGTTGCCTCTATTTCTGAAATTAATCAGAGACTAAAAAGAGAAATTTATGTTATGCCTATTATGCCTTTGATGCCGCAACTTCAAGCCAATAGGTCTATGAGTGCCTAAGTTAAAAGTTTTATCAGGAAAAGATGTCTGTAAAATTTTATCTCAATATGGCTTTATAAAAGTGAGACAAAAAGGGAGTCACATATTTTTACAGAAAAAGGAGTTAGATACTACAATAACTATTCCTATTCCAGATCATGATGAATTGAAAATTGGCACATTAACAGGAATTATTAAACAGTCTGGATTATCTCGTTCAATTTTTGAGACAGATTAAAGTTTTATATTTATATAGAAATTCAAATTAGTTAATTTTGTCATTACTACAATACGGTGGGAGTAGATCAGGCGATCGCGGGATTTAAAAATCCTGAGGAAAGTCCGAACACCATAGGGCAGGACGCTCCATAACGTGGAGTCGCGGTAACGTGAAGGAAAGTGCAACAGAGAGCAGACCGCCAGCCATGGCTGGTAAGGGTGAAACGGTGCGGTAAGAGCGCACCAGTTTTTCAGGTGACTGAAAAAGCTTGGTAAACCCCGTCCGGTGCAAGACCAAATAGGGAAGCGTTTGAGGGCTGCCCGCCTGAAGCTTCCGGGTAGGTCGCATGAGGTGTGCGGCAACGTACATCCCAGATGAATGATCGCTGCTCTGAATCAGGGTAACCTGACCAGAGAACAGAATTCGGCTTACGAACCGCTCTCACCGTATCAACATAAATCAGAAAAGGATACAAATAAAATGCTTGTAATAGAAGAACTTAAGGTGGAGGTGGGTGACAAGGAGATTCTCAAGAATGTCAATCTCCATGTTCCTCCTGGAGAGACACATATTCTTTTCGGACCAAACGGATCAGGTAAAACATCCCTTATGATGACCATCATGGGATTTTCAGGATACAGGGTTACAAGAGGAAAGATCACATTTAAAGGTGAGGATGTAACCTATATGCCAATCCATGAAAGGGCAAAGTTGGGAATAGGGGTGCTGTTCCAGCGTCCTCCGACAATAAATGGACTTTCAACCCGTCGTATGGTTGAAATATGTGCAGGTAACAAAACCGTTGATATTGATGCCCTATCAAAGAAACTAAAATTTGATGAGTTTATCGAACGGGATGTGAACCATAATCTTTCAGGAGGTGAAATCAAGAGATCAGAGCTTCTTCAGCTTTCCGCCCAGCAACCGGATCTTCTTCTTTTAGATGAACCTGAATCAGGTGTTGATCTTGAGTCTATTTCCCTGCTTGGAGACAGCATCAACAATCTTCTCAATCGTGGCATAAAAAAACCCTCTCCATGCCACAGCGGCAGTACCATGCTGGCAGCCACAGGCAAGCCAAATCCAAAGTCTGCCCTGGTCATAACCCATACCGGTCACATTTTGGATTATATCACGGCTGACAAGGGGCAGGTGTTATACAAGGGGCAGTTACGGTGTTCCCGAAATGCCCGTGAGATATTGAAATGGATCAGGGAATATGGGTATGAAGATTGCGTAGAGTGTGCTCTTTGAAAATAGGGATTTAAGAATCTGAACTATTAGCCATAAAGCAAAATTCATTATTGTGATTCAAAATTTATTAGTCAGAATAAGATGGGATTTTAAGTATGTTAAAAGAGTTGAGTTTGTCAGATTTCACTGGTTTGTCAGAAGATCACGGTTATGTAGAAAAACTTGATGCTATCAATCAAAGTGACGCCAAGGAGTTTGTAAGGGTTGGCATTGACACAGACAGCTCATTAAGGGCAGGCACCTTTATCCAGAAGGACAAAACCATTATCCATTGCAGTAAAAGCATTGAAGGGGTTGAGATAGAAGGAATTGCCAAAGCTCTTGAAGAGCATCAATGGCTTGGACAGTATCTGTGGCGACTGCTCTCACCTGAAAAGGACGAGATAACACGAGCCGCCGGCATCAAACCTGATCAGGGGTTTTTTATCCATATAAAAGAGGGGGTAAAGGCACAAAAGCCTCTTCAGACCTGTCTTCACATTGCAAAGGAGAATTTTTCTCAAAAAGTTCATAATATAGTTATTTGCGAAGAGGATTCAGAAATTCATATAATTGCGGGCTGCTCAACCTCTGATCATTTAAAATCTGGTCTGCACATTGGAGTTTCTGAATTTTATGTCAAAAAGGGTGCAACCCTTAAATACACCATGATCCATGACTGGGGTGAAAATGTCTATGTAAGACCCAAAACCGCTGTTCATGTTGATGAGGGTGGAGTTTTTATATCCAACTACATATCACTCAAACCTGTTGGCTCAATCGTTGCAAATCCGATCACAATTCTTGAGAAAAATGCCACTGCAAGAATCAACAGCATTTTAGTTGCAGGCAAGGGAACCTATATGGATATGGGTTCGATAGTGGAACTTAATGGTTCAGGTGCACGGGCAGAGATAATCTCCCGAGCCATTGTTGCTGGTGGCACCATTATCTCACGCGGGCATCTTATGGGCAAAGAGCCTGGTGTTAAGGGACATCTTGAGTGCAAGGGGCTTATTCTAAAGGATGGTCTGCTCCACGCCATTCCTGAAATTTCTGGAAATACCCCGGGAGTTGAGTTGTCCCACGAGGCTGCTGTTGGCAAAATTGACAAGCGTGAAATTGAGTATCTGATGGCAAGAGGATTAGATGAACAGGAGGCAGTCTCAACTATTGTCAGGGGGTTTCTGAATGTTGAAATCGAGGGGCTTCCGGCAGATCTTGCAGCCAGAATTGATCAGGCGGTTAAAGAGACAGAAAAAGATATGATGTAAATTCCACAGAACATTTTTTTCCTACATCTTCTCATGCCTCAGATCATCAGCAAGTGGAAAAATATATCAAATTTTAACTAATTTACTATTATGTATATTTGGCAAAGAATAACAAAACTGATTAAGAATAAAACTCATGCGTCTTTTATGTGATGTCTCATTTAAGGGAAAAGTAAATCACTTCTCATTTGAATATCTGAAATGTATTTTATATATTTTAGATATCAAGGATGAGCCCAACCATCTGCTGAACAAAAAAGTCTATTCAAAACTTATCAGTGCCTCTCACCTGCTGGAGGATTTTCTTGATTTTCATGGGGCAAAAAATAATCGGACATGGATTTTCTACAGGGAACTCAGTGCAGCAGTAAGACACCTTTCATTGGCAGGTTATTCCCAGAAACATATTTTCAACCGCATTGGTCTGTATCAGCTTGAAAGAAAGGATGGAATTTTTGCAGATGAGGCACGGGATACACTGATGATGATTCAGGGATCACTTGAACTTGCAGCACCGATTATCCTTGATGAGGCAAGGACTCTTGGTATAGAGATTCCAGTAAATGGATATGACCCTGATTTTTTTCCGGATATAGCCACTCCTGAACAGCTTGAACAAAATATCGACGATCTTGACAACAGAAAGGAGCAGCGAAAAAACCTTACCATTATTGCTACAGAGTTTCTCGATCTGATCAAGACATTTGAACCACTCTCTTTTTATGAACGCTACACAAGTGAGCAGATACGCCAGATTGTCCCTCTAAAGGTCAATGAAGTTGGGATCAGACGCTTTGAAATGCTTCTGCACAATCTCCAGTCATCCTTTGACTCCTATGTAATACATGGTGGTTTTTTTCACGGAAACCGAAAGCTCAAGCAGCTCAGAAGCCACTTTTCCGTTGCATTCCATCTTTTGCAGGTTATGGGGAGATTGCTCCATTTTTATGAGCGTCATCTGTTTGATGTTGATTACAAGGATGTCTATAAGCATGTCAGTGAATCCCTGACAGAGTTGATTGACCCTGATGTTCTTCTTGACAGGTGCGTGAACTACTGCCTGTTCTATGCGTGGCAGTTTTTATCGTCAGGACAGCGGCTTGCATCTGAAATCCTGAATGAGAATATAGAGAGGGCTTCCATAACTGTCGGGATACCAAAAGAGAGAGGATTTCACACCAGACCAAGCCTTCTGGTTGCCAAGATTGTTCAGCATTACGGAGGAGAGGTTCAGATGATTCTGGGCAATGACAGGTTTGATGCCTCAAGCGTCCTTGACCTGCAATGGGCAGGCGGGAAAATAAAAAAAGAGGATATGGAAGAGGTTGTTTTTGAGGGAGATACAAGGGCACTTGAGGATCTCAGAATTCTTGCGGGTGTCAACTATGCAGAGGATTCTATGGGTAAAGGTGTACCTCTTCCAAAACAGTTGTCCTATCTGAGATAATCAGATAATCAAGAAGATAATCAGATTTGGCTGTGATGTTTGAAGTCACTGAGCAAAAACAAGACGATATGCCGAATCAATTAAATCAGTGTTGGATGAAAATTTCAGAAAGTATTAAAAACTGTACAATATATGC
>CAXNND010000200.1:0-4640 GCA_964203105.1 Desulfamplus sp. | reverse complement strand
CTTGAGTTCTCAGGTAAAAGATGAGAATGCGACTTATGCTAACCTTTCATTTGACCTTATGACCTTTCGAGAAAAAAATACTATTTCTATTAAAGATGATTCTGGAAATCAAAGAGAGCTTCAATGCAATGAAAGATATTATGTTCCATCTGAAATAACGTGGCTGCTCAAAACGCTTGAATTTAAAACAGTTGATGTGTTTGGAGCAAAACTTGGTGCTTTCAGCCGGAATGACAAGCTGTCAACTGAAGATTTTGAAATGCTTGTGATAGCAGAAAAATAGAACGGAAACATTAACTTATTACAACTACTGTAAAGGAGAGAATCATGCAGAAAGATGAAAACACACCGCATATCAATGTGGACTATTTTGAAAATTTGACAGGAAACATTGAAAATGGCGAAAAGAGTGATGTTGAAGAGGTTGGTATGAGAATCCGTCAGTTGAGGGAGAAAAAGGGTATATCAATTGACGATCTTGCAAAGATGACAGGATTTGAAAAGGAGCGGCTGGAAGAGATTGAAAATGGGGTTGTAAAGCCACAGCTTGGTACTGTGATGAAGCTCTCCAGAGCACTGGACAGTGCCTTGGGGCGTTTGGTATCAGGTGTAGGCTCCCAGTTATACTCCATCACAAGAAAAAATGAGAGAAAGGCAATATCCCGTTCAACATCAAAGAAAGGTGAACAGAATCTCTATTCATATATGAGCCTTGCACCTGAAGTCAAGGGGCGTCACATGGAGGCTCTTATTGTGCAACTGGAAGAGAATCCCATGAAAGAGGTCTCTGTGCATGATGGTGAGGAGTTTATCTATGTTCTTGATGGCGTTGCAAATCTTATGATTGGTGAAGAGACTTATGATCTAAACCCCGGGGATAGTGTTTACTATCTCTCCACAACATCCCATCTCATAAAATCAAAAGAGGGAAAGGCAACTATTCTGGCTGTTCTGTATCAATAAAGTAAGATATGTAAGCGTATTGCAATCTGAATCAGGATCCAAACCATCCTGATTCATACAACAGATAGTAAAGAAATTATCGTCCAAATACAGGACTACAAATAACAATGTGTGAATTAAAGGGGAGGTCAAATCATGCCCAAATGCCTGTGGAAGCCATCAGATGAGAGAATCAAGCAGACCAACATGTATCGGTTTATGCAGATGGTAAACGAAAAATATGGAAAGTCTTTTTCCGATTATGATGGGCTTTATCAGTGGTCAGTAAATAATCTTGAGGATTTCTGGAGACTTATGTGGGATTTTGCCGGAATCCGTTCATCTAAAGCGTTTGACAGTGTAATAGATGATCCTAAAAAAATGCCCGGAGCAAAATGGTTTGAAGGTTCAAGACTCAATTTCGCAGAGAATCTCCTGAGATTCAGAAATGATAATATTGCCCTTATTTTCAGGGGAGAAGATCAGATACGAAGAACTTTGACCTACAATCAACTCTATGATGAAACCTCAAGAGTTGCTCAGGCGTTAAAAGGTGCGGGAATAAAGGCAGGGGATCGGGTTGTTGGATTTGTGCCAAACATGCCAGAATCGATCATTGCAATGCTTGCAGCCACAAGTATCGGGGCTGTCTGGTCATCATGCTCTCCTGACTTTGGTATCAAAGGCGTTCTTGACAGGTTTGGTCAGACAAAACCGAGGATTCTCTTTACTGCTGATGGCTATTTTTTCAAGGGAAAACCGATGGACAGTTTGGAAAAAATTGCAGGAATCATCAAAGAGCTTCCATCAATTGAAAAGGTTGTTGTTATTCCCTACACAAAGGAAGATCCATATATAAAATCGATCCCCAATGCAGTGCTGCTTGATAAATTCAAAGAGTCCCGTGCTAATGAGATAGAATTTGCCCAGCTTCCGTTTGATCACCCGCTTTACATCATGTACTCATCAGGCACTACAGGACTTCCCAAGTGTATGGTGCAAAGTGCAGGCGGCGTGCTCATGCACCAGATAAAGGAGCTGATGCTCCATACAGATTTAAAGGAAAAAGATACAATATTCTATTTTACAACCTGCGGCTGGATGATGTGGAACTGGCTTGTCAGTTCACTTTCAGTTGGAGCAACACTGGTTCTGTTTGACGGAAATCCGTTCCATCCTGGTCCTGATGCTCTTTGGCAGATGGCACAAGATGAGAAGATTACAGTATTTGGTACAAGTGCTGGCTATATTGCAGCTCTTAAAAATGCAGGTGTAAAACCAAAACAGCAGTTTGATCTAAGCTCAATCAGAGCACTTTTATCAACTGGTTCTCCTCTATCAAAAGAGGATTTTGAGTTTATTTATGAAGAGATCAAATCTGATATGCAGCTTGCCTCAATTTCAGGTGGTTCTGATCTCAATGGCTGCTTTGCACTTGGCAATCCGATGGGTCCTGTCTATTCAGGAGAGTTGCAGTGCCGCGGTCTTGCAATGAAAGTTTTTGCTTACGATGAAGATGGAGAGCCGGTAGTGGGACAGCAGGGAGAGCTTGTCTGCACAGCACCATTCCCCTCAATGCCCATATATTTCTGGAATGATGAAGATGGCTCACGGTATCATGCAGCTTATTTTGATCGCTATCCAGGAATCTGGACACATGGCGATTTTATCGAGGTTACTGAGCGGGGCGGTGTTATCATGTATGGTCGATCTGATGCTACACTAAATCCGGGAGGAGTAAGAATCGGAACTGCCGAGATATATCGCCGCATTGAACAGATGGAGGAGATTTCTGACAGCGTGGTTGTGGGTCAGAACTGGAACAACGATGTGAGGGTTATCCTGTTTGTAACCATGGCTCAGGGCTTTGAACTCAACGATCAGATAAAGGATAAAATCAGAAACGATATCCGTAAAAACGCATCACCCCGTCATGTTCCGGCAAAGATCATTCATGTGCCGGATATTCCATATACACTGAATATGAAAAAGGTTGAACTTGCAGTGAAAAACATGATTCACGGCAAAGAGGTCAAAAACAGGGATGCCCTTAAAAACCCGGAATCCCTGGATTTTTTTGGGCATGTCGAGGAGTTGAAGAGTTGATTTAATATCATTTTTATCTTTATGTTTGACTGTTATTAATCAGCCATATAAAACAATAAAAATGTTTGTTCTTGAAGGCATATAAGCCTCTTAAAACCATAATACAAAAAAAACATGAAGGAGAACTAAAAATGAAAGCAACAATTACCAAACAGTGTATGGGCGACAGAAACTGCAACAATCTCTGTTCAGAAGTCTTTGAATATGATGAGGATCAACTGCTCTCAATTGTGAAATTTGATGTAATCCCCAAACATCTTGAAGCTGTTGTTCGTCAGGCTGCAAAAGAGTGCGGTGCACAGGCAATCACCATTGAGGATTGAACCAGACCTAATATTCAACCAGAGATTGAGTTGAGCAAAGAGGAGATTATGGTAAAGTTCCGAGATAGCAAAACAGCAAAAAATCTGCTTACAGCTTTTGCGGCAGAATCCCAGGCAAGCATGAGATACAGATTTTTTTCCCAGCGTGCCCTTGACGATGGTTTTGTCCAGATTTCAAGGATTTTTCAGGAGACATCTGACCAGGAGTGTGAACATGCTCTCAGGTTTTTCAAGTTTTTCAATGGAGGAGAGCTTGAGATCAACTGGAAATTTCCTGCCGGTGTTATTCTGGATACCCGTGCCAATCTTGTCTCGGCAGCAGATCTTGAGCATTACATCCACACAGAGATGTATCCTGGATTTTCAAGGATTGCAGTTGAAGAGGGGTTTGGGCGGGCGGCAGATACCTTAGACGCCATTATTGTTGCTGAAATACAGCATGAAAAGCTCTATCGAGAGCTGGCTCAAAATATTGCTCAAAAAAGGGTCTTTGCCCGTGAAGAGGAGAAAAAGTGGCGATGTCTTGGCTGCGGCTATATTCATACAGGAACGGGTGTACCTGAGAAATGTCCGGCATGTGTGAAACCTTCGGGTTACTTTGAACTGCTCGGGGAAAATTGGTAGATTGAATCAGGAGATTTGAATCAAATGAAAATAAACAGAATAAACCTTGTGATTGTCATTGCAGCCCTGATGCTGTTTGCAGCAGTATTTGCAATTGCAGCAGAAAATATGGGAGGAGAGAAACTTACAGTTGATGGAGGATCCAAAGGTGCTATTAATTTTCCCCATAAAGGGCATCAGGATGGACTCAAAGACTGCAATATCTGTCATGCTACATTCCCTAAGGAGCTTGGTGTTATCAAAAAGCTCAAAGAGAAAAAAGAGATTAAAAACAAGCTGGTTATGAACGATGTATGCCTTAAATGCCATAAAGGCTACAAAGAGGCTGGCAAGGAGCATGGACCGATCAACTGCAATGGTTGTCACAGCAAATAATAACTGCTACAGTAAAAAGCTCTCTTCAGCGTGGTCTATAAAATAAATAGCCGAGCGATTTATGATTTACCGCTCGGCTATTTATTTTCAATAATCTATTGAGCTATTTACTATAATTTACTCCATACCGGATTGAACAGCTTTCAAAGTATCTGTCACCTGTTTGTTAAAGAAACAGTTCAAACCATAATGCCAGTCTGTTTCTGCCATACGTTTTCTTATATGGTCCCCGGTCTCTTTTTTCAACTCCTCTTTAATTCTGCAAAATGG
>CAXNND010000199.1:0-4663 GCA_964203105.1 Desulfamplus sp. | reverse complement strand
ATAAATTATTACTACTATCTGAAATCATTGAATTTTAACCCTGCCACCACTCTAAATCTTGATTCAGCCGCCAGTAAAAAATAGACAGTATAATATGTTGATTCAGAGCCATTTTAAGACACAATAGAGCGTGGTTGCTTCATGGGCAGGGGATAGTATGCGTAAGGCGAGGTAAGGCTTTAGGATGGCTGTTAAGAGCTTATAGCGGTAGTGGTATCATAGAGTATAATAAAGTAGTGCTTACCGTGCTACTGCCAGTAGCATAATCCATAACTCCTTTTTGAAGATAGACAAGTTAGTACTACTATAGTATTATCTAATTTTATTATATAGATGTAAAATATAGTTGTATTTTTACATTATTTAAATTTAATAAAAGAAAACAGTAAAAGGAGAACTATGTTACCAGTAAGAAACTTCAGCGATATATTTACTTTTATGGAAAAATCTCCTGATCTTAGTGCATCACCTTTTTATATTATGGCTCTTTATAAATCTGAACATGACGAGTTCAGGCAATATATAATAGACCAGTTTAATAGGATACACTATCAAACCCAAGATATATCATTCTTTTTATGCGATGCCCCGCCTGACGGTTGGACTAAAAGAGAAGATGCTCAATATTACACCAAGTTAGTAGGGAGCAACTACGAGCCACAACTGAATGACTTTGAAATTGATATGATATGCCGCTATATGGATATTCAAATAGAGTCTTTACCATGTGTAGTGTTTTTTAAGGATGTTACAAGATACTCTTTTAATTGCTTTTCTTTCAGACATATAAGTCAAGACGGGATAGATAGTTTTTTTAGGTATATGCTGGAAAAGACAGCCATGTTTACATTCCAAAAATTAGACTTCCTTGATATGATGATTCAGTTACGGAAAAAATTCCCAGATTGTGCTATGTGGAGCGATTGGGACAGAAATAATATTATTAGTAATAGGTTGGCATCTGCCAGTGATGATATAAAATTTTATAGAACACCAGAAGGGCAAGGCTGCCAGCAAAAGCCCCCAAGAAGATTAACTCGCAACCAGATAGTAAAGCAATGTTGTCAGGCAAGAGCACAACAGCTTTGGCAGAGAAATCCTGAATTTACTATTCAACATGTTATACGCTCTGATAATGTTCTTGCCTGTTTAGATGAACTACCCAACACATTCCAAGATCGTACCCTCCATGAATGGGTAAAAATATACTGCCCTAATAGAAATCCCGGCAGACGAGTTGGTTCAAGAACTGGCTCAAGAATTTGAACATGATCGGTATTGCTCATCATTATTCTTAAGGTGGGCAATCCTATACAGATTATTTTGCAATATCTAACCAACCATCAGCACACCTACCTCATTCTTCTTAAATCACCGCATCAAAAACAAGTTACTCCGCTACATTTATTAACAATCTCGCTGTCATTCAATACTATTAAACTACAGTGTTTTAGCTCAAACCTACGTGTAAAATAAAAAGTTTAATTTTTTTTGTGTTTATTTTCTCTGTTATTTCAAGAAGTTATAAAAAACCATTCCAACAATAAACCACCGTCAATTTTATACGGTAGTTTTATTAGTTATTTCAATGGGTTATATTCTCCTCAAGTTCAAAGCAACACTGAACTTAATGAACCGAAGAATAAAGTTCTTCGACAATTCAGGCTAAACTTAAAAAACGTATTTATTAAAAGGAGATTTACCATGAACACAATCACCACAGTAGTAGCAATACCCATTAACGACCTCGTAAGAGACCCAAATCACCCAAGACATGAATTGGGTAATCCTGAATCACTTGTTTTAAGTCTTCAGACAAACGGAGTTCTCACACCTGTAAGCGTCATTAAAGATAATGATGGGAAAATGTATGTCATAGACGGCTGGAGGAGAATTGAGATTCTCAGGGATATTGGTGAAACTGAAGTCCAATGTATCTTATCAGAAGGCTATGCTCCTGATAAGGCGGCACATCAATCTTATGTGATGAATACAGAAAGAAATCAGCTCAATGAGATCGATATTGCTCTTCATATAAAGGGTATGCAGGAAAAATTCGGTTACACATTTAAAGACCTTGAAATCAAGGGGTATGGCTCACCAACTCAAATATCAAAAAAACTCAAACTTCTGGAGCTGCCAAAAGAGTTACAAAAGCAAATTATGAAAAAAGAACTGACAGTAGCTCACGGTCTGGAACTTCTTGAGCTGAAAACAGATACAGAAAGAGAGAATATGGCAAAGAGAGTTATCCAACATGATTTGTCTGCAAAAGCAACCAAGAAGGCGATAGCAGACTATAACCTCAAAAGTAATAATCCAAAGGTGCAAATAACAGCGGAAGCAGACAGCTTTACGAATAACGATTCAGAGATAACGGTTTATAACAAAGATTCAAGAAACATGAGTGAAATAATCGATGAATCAGTGGAATTGATTTTTACATCTCCACCATGTTTTGCGGGAATGGAATACGAAAAGTGTACTTTTAGTATTCATCTGGATAACATTGAGGCTGTAATGAAAGAGTGCGGAAGAGTACTTGCAAAAGGCGGGGTTCTTGCCATGCACGTTACAGACATTTACAACTTCAAAGGTGGTAGGGGCAACAAGAAATCTGCTCATATCGAACTGATGACTCATAGATATCAGGCTTTTCTAAAACAAGACGGAATCTTACTCGAAGATCAGGTCGTATGGGTTAAAGAAGACCTTTCAAAAACAACTTCCGGCATGACGGATCGCATTCAGAACCAGCATGAATTCATCCATATCTTTAGAAAAAAAGGTGAGAAAAAAGCTCCTTCTGAAGAGATGAAACTGCAATCATCCCTTACTCAAGAGGAGAGAAATCGATACTTCCAGAGTGTGTGGAGAATTCCACAAGTCAGGAAGATGGATGGACATCCTGCAATATCCCCTGATGAGCTGGCTCTCAGGATTATCAAAATGTACAGTTTTAAAGGGGACACGGTGCTAGATCCGTTTCTGGGAAGTGGAACTACCGTAAAAGTTGCAAGAGAACTTGGCAGACGTGCTGTTGGATATGAACGTGAAGAAAAATACATGGCAACCATTAATAGCAAACTTGCACCACCTGCAAAGAGTACCGGAATAAAAGAATTCGCCAGAAAGACTTTAGATGAGCTTGAGAATAATCAACCATCTAAAACCAATATTTTAAGCCAACAACTGCGGGTTATTCAAAATAAATTATCTCAGGCAGCGTCTGGAGAAGAGACTAACTACGGAAAGATTCGTCAGCAAGAGGCTGCATAGGCATGAATATAACCAATAGAACAACAATATGGAGGGAACAATTATAGGTCAAACAAAGGAACTTTCTAATAGAAAGAGGCTCAATAAGCCTAGATAAAGTAAAGTAAAAAAGATTCAGGGCATTATGGCAATATAATAATGCCTTGATAGCAGTAAATTTAAATCAATAAATAAAATAGGATTTTTTAAATGAAACACAAAGATAAGAATAATCAAGAAATGGAAACAATAAAAAAAATGTATAAAATAAGCCTAGAGGGTGCAAAAAAGTCAGTGGTACAGTCAGAACATTTGGTAGCATTGATAGATGCACAAATTCTCAAACCTTGCGATACTTTCGGTTGTAATTGCCTTCATTTAACTAAAAGAGGAATTGAGATTATTAATAGTGAATTTGCCGCACTGGCTGAGTCGGAAGAAATGCCGGACATAGCTGATACGGTAAACTAGACTAAGAGCAGGATATGGAAGACGGTATTGGAGTACTGAATTCCATATCCCCACATAAAATGGATTATTTTTTAAAACTTTAGGAATTATAGCATGACTAAAAAACTATCTAAACTTGAAATTAAAAAAAGAAAGCAAATGAAACAGAGACGTATGCTTCAGGAAGAAGACAAAATTGAACTAGCATCAGCAGGCATCATAACTCTGTGCGAAGAGTGCGGACTCCATTATGTGCTGACAGACAGAGGCAAGGAGATAATCAGCGGGGAATATCAACTGATGCAGCAGGCAGAACTACCTGCAATACCTGATAAGACGCCCACCAGAAAAAATGGTTTGGTCTGATTTAGTAATAAATTCAACCCATAGATGCTGAACGGTGGTGTGACGCCACCGTTCTATAAAAAGGAAAAATATATGATTACAGAAACATGTTCCAAAACAAGAACGGAAACTGAAAAAAATTATAATGACGAAGTACACGGTCTATTGCTGGATATAGCTTATTCTGAACCTAAAATATCCAAATATCTGACTGGTTTATTTAATCACAAACATTGCAGTATATCAATAGGGCAAATGACAGAGGAGGAAAGAGCGAGTATTTTAAATAACACAGTAGATGATTTTCTATACACTTATGACTCTAACCAACTGCTGAGATTAGTTGTAGACTCTAAAGGATGGACAATAGAGGACATAATAAATAACCGCAATATACCAAAGGAGCAGATGTCAGAAATGACAGGCGATGAATGGTCAGATATCACAGACTCAACCGTAGCTGATTTTATAAACAATATCGATTACGATAAGTTTCTAAGGATAGCTTCAAACCTGATATTTGAGAGCTATACAATTGCAATGATAAGAAGGGACATTCATCTGTTTGATAATGAGACGTTTAGAGAGTATGACCCATTGCTTATGGGCT
>CAXNND010000198.1:0-4671 GCA_964203105.1 Desulfamplus sp. | reverse complement strand
TGCATCCTGATCAATCTTGATCGCATCTCTCCAAGTGCCAATAAATGACATGTCAGAACGTGCAATTGAAGCTACGCAGCAGTTTGGACAGGCATCAAATTTGAATTTGAATTTGTACGGGAATGCAGGGCGATGAAGCTCATCCTGATAGTTGTTTGTCAGGAAATGACACAATGCATTTGAATCATAGCAGGCATACTCACATCTTGAAGAGCCAAGACAGTCAGCCGGTGTACGCAGGTTGGAGCCTGAGCCACCAAGATCCTGATGCATATTGTGTGTCAGTTCATAGAAAATTTCCTCAATCTGGGGGGTTGTTGTACCCAGAAAAATGATATCTCCTGTTGCACCGTGCATGTTTGTAACGCCGCTTCCTCTCAGATCCCAAAGTTTTGTTAATCCTCTGAGATAGTCTGTTTTGTAGTATTTACCACAGGGTTGGGCAACGCGGATTGTGTGGAAGTGTGCAACACCAGGAAAAAGTTGGGGCTGATCGCAGTATCTGCCGATTACACCACCGCCGTAACCGAAAACACCAACAATACCACCATGTTTCCAGTGTGTTCTTCCATGTTTATAAGAAAGTTCAAGAACGCCAAGAAGATCCTCTACAGCATCCTGCGGAATTTGGAAATCAACACCTGCTTCGTTCTTTGCTCTGACTGCAGCCTGTTGCTTCAGATCAGAAACAAAACTCGGCCATGGGCCAGATTCCAACTGATCCAATAAAGGAGTTTCATGTTTTGCCATTTACTTACCTCCGTTAAAAGTTAAATTACATTTTCTCGGTGACATTTAAGTATGGTATATCTCTATAATCTCCACAATTAAAAGCCATTTAATAGTCATGCTTCATAGTTATCTATCTTACTTACTTAACAGATGACCTTACGTCAGATCATCACTATTTTTTTCATTAAATAATAAGTTTTTGAGGGATACGAGACTACATTTTTTAATATGCACTGTTCCTATAAGATTTCTATGAAGTATTGTCAATAAAAAAGCATTTTTTCCTTTTTATGAAACAGGAAAATCGTTGTTATGAATAATATATGACAGCATCTCACAATGAGATTGAAGATGCTCTCTTACAAAAGCAGTTTCAGGGTCATCAGGATGAGACCCATCTATCATAATAAGAAGAATTTGATATATATTGTCATGGCTGAACTGGCTCAGATAGGATTTAAAGCCAGCAGCAAAAGAGAGTTCTGTTTTATTCTCAAGTGCCCTGAAAAAACCATTTAGTATAAATGGTAAGATATCAGCATGAATAAGTATTCGTTCACCAGTTCCATCAATTCTGTCTATACGCATACGCAATGTTAGATTGAGAAAAAAGAGCAGCAGTGCCTTGTATTTATCCTCAACACTTTGTGAAGAATCCGATTCTATTTCAGAGATGTATCTTCTTACAGTAATTAGTTTTACATCAAAACCCTCAATAGTTGACTTTACAACAAAATCGCCTGCTGCATGATGCCAAGAACAGACTTGCTCAAACGTTTCGATATTGTAAAAGTGGGTGAGGATTTGAGATGCTTTTTCATAGATCTCAAAGTAGTCAGGAGGATAGAAAGGTATAACACTCCCGTCACTATTCCAGATATGCACAATAGAGTGGTATCTGTTTTTTAAATAAGAGTGGTTAGAATCAGAAGCATCAAGATTGTAAGTATCAATCAAGTCAGAAGTGCGATCAACGTCTGTAAGATGAAACTCCTTGTAGCCATCAAACCAGTTGGCAAGCATAAATGCGATTTGCATTCCTCTGCAACCCATTGTTCCAACTCCAAATACTTTGGGAACAAAAAAATTATTATCAATTTCATTTAAGTATTTAAGGATATTGTACTCGTTATTAATCAGAGCAAGTCCATGAGCAGAAACAGCGGTATTAAGGACAAAAAGAATAGGCACGTAAATAGCGGAGGAGTCAGCTTTAGAAGAATAGGCATCAACAGAAGACGAGCTACCATAAAGGTCAGATGTGATTAGCACTTCAACTCTTGCTGGGTGATAAAAGGCACCATGTTTTTCAAGATAAATATCAATTTGACTAATTGATTCCGCCTGACATTCTCTTTTGAGAAGAAAGTTTAATCCATCATGGAGAAAATGATAATTGTTGGACTGGATGAATTTTTCTGCAAGTTGAAAGTATTCATGAAGCAGAATGCCGCCTGCATCTTTGCCCAGAAGGGGCAAATTCCACAGTGGAGAATTTGCTGTCAAAGGTTCTAATATGCCAGAAATATGATATTGAAATTGGGGATAGACATTTGTATTAACCATCTATTTTTTTATTAACTCTTTTTCAGAGGTGTAAATGTTATTGGATCATAATTAGCTGAACTTGCCCACACACGGATAAAATTACAAACTGGTCTTTCAGAGCAATTACGACATTTTTTATTTTTCCTACTACTATTGCTACCATGTGAACGGTAAAGATAGAGGGGTTTTGCTAACCTTTGGCAAGGATATTTTTCGGCAATTTGCATGAATAAATCACCATCTTCGCAAGCACTAACAAGCTTATCGTTATACCCTTCAATTGAATCCATTACAGATTTGCGATACATACCTAAGTGTCGCCATCCATGCTGATGTAATTTATTGGCATCAAAATATTTACTGGCGGAATAAAGTTGATGCTCTCCATTTTTCCCTATTTGAGCAATGTCAGAATAGATGAGCATAATGTCTTGAGCTTTATCAAAAGCTATCAACATCTCTTCTATTGCCCATCTTTCAAGCATATCATCAGCATCCACATGACATATAAAATCACCAACAGTGTAAGCGTATGTTTTTTTACGATTCTTTACAACACCTACATTTTGCTCGTTTTGATAAACTTTTATTCGTTGGTCGTAGTTAGATAGTGCAGATGCCAACTCCCATGTGCCATCTGACGAGCAATCATCATTAATAATCAATTCCCAATTTTGATATGTTTGGGCTTTGATGCTGTCAATTGCTGCTTTTAAATATCTGACATTATTATATGCCAGCATAATAATTGATACTTTATTCATTGATTAGAATAGAATTATGACAGGTAAAATATTGTATAGAGTCAACTCAGCTTTCTGTGGGGTAACAGCTCTTGCTTCATCTCCTCTGCAACCTGAAATCCCAAGGATTCTGCCTTGTCACAGTGAATTATCGCCAGCTCATACTCCTTTTTCTGGAGGAATCCTACTGCAAGGTTGTTGTGGGCGATTGGAAACTCAGGCTGGATTCTAACTGCTTCAAGGTTTGCCTGAATAGATTCATCAACAAGCCCCTTCATTAAATATGCATTTGCAAGAGTTGTGTATGCCTGAACAAATTTAGCATTATGGATAATGGCTTTCTGAAGATTTTTTATGGCAAGATCAAGTTTTTCTTCATCTTCTTTTTCGTCTTTACCATCAATCAACTGGAGAAGAACAAAACCAATATTGGCATAACCTTCTGCAAATCCGGCTCTTGCCTTGGTCGCATATTTATTGTATCGCAAACATCCCTCAAGATCATTTCTCTGAAGACATATACCCCCAAGAAGCACATAAGCCTCAGCAAGTGAGGGGCTGCAATCTACGGCATCATGCAGCGATTTTTCTGCTGCGTCATACTCCTGCTTTCCCATCAGGGCAACGGCAAGGTTGTAGTGGGTAGTACCACAATCAGTATTGTTCTTGAGTTGTGATCTCAGTTTTTCAATATATTCGTCAGAAGTGCGTGATTTTAATCTTTCTGACATTGTTGTCTCTGTCATTAATTCCCGTTCCTTATATTATTAATTCTTTATGAAATCTTTTTTATGAGTAAAATTTGTATAAAAGTAAGCAAAGGTTATATGAAGTTAGGCATTCTATTTTTAACGATCTCTTCTGTCAAGGTAAAATTAAAATCTGATACCCCGCCGCTTGCGGCGGGGTTGTTCATTTTGTTTTTAAAAATTCAGAGTCTCCTGAAGATCACCAATCGAGAAATCCCACTCTGAATTATGGGGAGGGAACTTGGTGTTGAACATTTCCGGTAACTGATCGTCAAGTTTTGTAAAACCTGCACGTCTGTTAAACTCCTTCTCATCATTGAGAATTGATTTTCCAAGACTCACAACATCGTCAGGGGTCAGGCTAATGCCATACTGTGCATTCAGAAGATTAACAATCGTCTGAACTCCGTCTGCATTATCAAGAACAGCAAAAGCGACAAACAAGCAGAGACCTGCTGCGTCAATAGCCGCTGTTGCAATCTGAAGATTTTTGGAGAGATCAACATTGCCCTCTTTTTTCAAAGGATTTATATCACCACCGACTTTTAGTATATTTGCTGTTACACCATATCCGGCTGTGTGGTCTGCACCCATTGGTGATGTAGCGTATGTGACACCAACTCCTTTAACAGCACGAGGGTCATAGGCTGGAAGTCCCTGACGTTTGACCACAGGTACCCGATCAACACCAAGTGAATCACCCATAAATACAGCACCATTACCAAGAATCTTGCCGTTTCCCGTACCTTTTCCCACCTCTTTTAAAAGAGCGATGGCAGCTTTTCCATCACCCCACCCAATAAGTCCACCCTCCATAGCCACACCAAGAGCCACACCTGTTTCAATGGTGTCAACACCAATGTCATCAGAGAGCCTGTCAAGCATTGCAATGTCATCAA
>CAXNND010000197.1:0-4683 GCA_964203105.1 Desulfamplus sp. | reverse complement strand
GGATACCCTTTTGTTAACCTTAATGGAGTTATGAAATTTCGACAGGTGCATGTATTCGCTGATACCTGTACCTGGATGTTTAATCTTCAGGTAATTGCCTGCAGAGTCTGCTGATCCTTTCAAAACAACAATTCCATCTCCTACACTTTTTACAGGTGTACCTATCGGAGCAGCATAATCAATACCTGGATGGGGTTGATATAGATGTTTTATTGGATGAAATCTTCTTGTTGAAAATCCTGAAGATATCTCTTTGTATTGCAGTGGAGCTTTAAGAAAAGAGGATTCAAGGCTGTTGCCATTTTCATCGTAATAACCGTGTTTACCATTGTAGGCAAAACGGTATGCGTAGTAGGTTTTACTCTTTGATGTAATGATTGCCGCAGTTATGACTCCTGTTTTTACTCTTTTCCCGTTTACATATTTTTCTTGATATGCAACTTGAACAAGATCACCTTTCTGAATATTTGATAAAGCTGAGGTATTCTTAAAAATTGATGATAAAAGGTTAATAAGTTTTTTATTAAGCCCCATTTTTACAGCAGTTTTATGCAGGCTGTTTTTTATAATACCTGAAACCTGCTTTATTCTTACGTTAGAATCCTTTTGGTTACTTATACTAATATTTTCATTGTCAATATTGTTGCTCTTGGATATGGAGATAGATTTGTTTTTATTATTTTTAGAGACTCTCTTGTTGCTCTTTGAGGATCCATTATTGTTCTTTACAAGCTTTTTTCCACTGTTTGTACCATTCTTGATCCGTTTAGATACCTTCTTATCATCTATTGAGCAACTTTTGCTCTTGTTGCTTTTGGACAGGCTGTTGATATGTTTGTTCTTTGATTTACTGACTGAACTGTTTTTCTTAGCTGCATAGGCATTTTCTGGAATAATTACACTAATTGAAATGGAAAAAGATAAGAACAACAATATGGATAAAAGGGCAAATATTTTATTGCTGATTGTGGTTGCTATTTTATGGGAATTAGAGGATGGAGAATTAATTACTTTAAAAGATGGTTTCAATGAATTTTACCTCATTTTTAAGTTATAATGCTGGTTACATTTTAATAATATTTTGCGGTCAATTGCAAAAAAAGCAACCATGCCATGTGACCTTTACTAAGTCTTATTGACCCGTAGAAAGCCATGGTAAACAATAACTAACACACATGCACTACAATTAATAACGCATATAAAAAAACACATCATCGTCTATGTGTCAATACAATTATCCAGAAAAGATGATTTTTAATGTATATTATGATACTTTTTTATATTAGATTACTTGTAGTTACCCATTAAAGTGATATTGCTGAGGACATTTTCTGAGCGTGGAGAGACCATGATATCTCCTGGTGAAATATCTTTGTATGCAAATGTTATCAATGCCGCTGCCGTCTCCTCTTCCATACGTAATATGACAAGTGAACCTATATGTTCCGTTTTTTCTATAAACTTGTCTGAATCAACCAGCTTGCCTCTTGGCTGATTGAAAATATCATAAAATTGGCCTGTTTGCAGCCCATCACCTTTGCCTTTGTTGATAAAAACAACAGCATTTTCTGATATCTTCCTGTTATGATCTTCTGAAAACAGAATTTTTGCATTCATCTGCTCATTGGATTCTCTTACAAGAATTTTGGAATCTACCTGGTTATAGGGCACCAGAATATCCTCTGACAAAATTGTGCGGTAAGCGGTAATAATTTTACCTTCCACCTGAGATACCTGTTCATGGCATTTGCAGGGTTTAGCCTTTAGTTTAGTTATCTCTACAACTCCTGTGATATAGTGCTGTACAAGAGGAAAAGTTGCAGAATTTTTATCTCTGATATAGAAAGTTCTGAGAATCTGGAACTGATCGCCCACCATCAGGTTGGATTCATCCTTCATTTTCAGATAGACACCATTATCCACGTCAATCTCTTTTTGAAATTCTGGCATACAAGAGATGATCTTGCCAACAGGATTAGCAGCACTATCTTTGATATACCCGACACTCTCCATCAATGGATAGAAATAGTAGTAGGGTGGATTTACCTCAATTTTTTTGACAGGTATAGCAGGGGGCAGTGAAGCTGATTGGTTATTAACTGATGAGTTGTTATCATTATTATAAAGGTATATGGTGTCTCCGGGATATATCCAGTGAGGATTTCGGATGTGGGGATTTCGTCCCCAAAGTGCTGGCCATCTTTGAGGAGATTTCAGAGCCTTGTCTGAGATATCCCATAAAGTGTCACGTTTTTTTACATTATAAACCCCTTTATATTCGGTTGTAACCTCCTGTCTCTGCTGATCTTTTCCTGCTGTCTTTTTTGTATCAAGAGAGGAATTTTGCCCTTGGGCAGATGATATATCAGCAAAGTAAAACAGATGGATAATAAAAACAGAAATAAATAAAGCAGAGTATGATCCTTTAATATGGTAATGCTTGTTGATAAACATGATCAGCTCCTTGATGTTTTTCGCTCTTTTGTATTGATTGATAATGAATATAGTAATGTGAAGTATCCTATTTACCGCCTTGTCCCTCCTCTGTTAAAGTAACATGTTGTTTTCTTGAGACAGATTTTGAATATTTGCCGTTATTTATAGCGTTTGGTCTCAGATCAAGCTGAATCAAATTGTTTTCATCAAAAGGAATTTTGAAAACCCTGTTAAGGTTGTAATCTCCCACCCAGAAATGCTTTTCTGCAAGGGCAACAGACGAAGGTCTTGTGATGACTTCCGGCATTTTTACCTCATGGGTAATTTTGCCGGTCTTGATATCCAACCTTAAGAGTCGTGGCGTGTAACATCTTTTTTCGCTTGTGCGGCAGTCATCAATACCAATTATCCAGATATATCCATTTCCACTGCAGTCCCATGTAAGCCCTGTAGGTCGTTGAATCGGAGAGTAATAGACATTTTCAATTGAGAGCATGTCAGGGTTAAACTGTACGATTTTATAGCTGTATTTTGAGACTATCCACAATGATTTTCCATCAAACGCAATACCATTTGGTGCAGGAACTGGAGATTTGAACTCTAAAACAAATCCAAGATCGGGTTTCATTTTGATGATCCTGTCATTTTTCCCGTCTGCTATCCATAAGAAACCTTCCCCGCAGCACTCACCTTCCCATGCCATACCACAGACATCCATATCCGTCCTTTGAGGTCCTGGAAATCTTCCCAAATTATAAGAGCCTCCATTGAGCCTGGTATCTTTTTTTGAAAAACTATAGAAAGGTTCTGTTGTAATATCACGGGCAAAAAGTATCTGATTTCCAGTTCCCATGATTATATTTTTTCCATCCCATGCAAGACCTGTGGGACCAACCTGTGAATCGTGTTCCAATGAGGAGAACAGGTCGGTTTTAAATTGCTCCGTTGCACATCCTGAAAGAAAAACTAACAGTAATACGAGTATAACGCTCGCTTTTGTTGTCTCTTGACATATCATTACTCTTCTCCTAAGCCCCTTAAGTCTTTTAATCCTTAGTATTCATTAGAATATACATACCATATTTATATTCTATATATAAAATTCAATATTATTTTTATATCTTTTTTTCAAGAAACTTGTGAGATTTATATTATAAAAAACATTTTTTTCTTCTCATGCAGAAAATTATCTGGAATAATTTGGGGTAAAACTGCTCCTAATATGATCCAGTTTAAATTTTCTCACAGATTCATAATTGGTTTATCCATAAATGACATCAGATCGTCTCTGGTGATAATTGCAGAGACATTCTCCACATGCTGTGTGATTTTTTCGATACCCCCCTCCTGCCTGTCAACAAGGGTGACAACCTGTATCACATCAAGCCCCTGTGCTCTTGCCCTTTCGATAGCTTTTATGGTTGAGCCTCCTGTGGTGACGACATCATCAATGATCACAACCTTCTCACCTTCTGACATCTCACCCTCAACCCATTTTATAACGCCATGATCCTTCTGCTCTTTTCTGATGGAAAATGCTTTAAGCGGTTTTTTTTCAAGATATGATGCAAACGAGGTTGCCACAGCAATCGGATCAGCCCCAAAAGTCAATCCTCCAACACCTGTGCAGTCTGAATCTCTGATTGCATCAAACATCAGATGTCCTACAAGATACATCCCCTCGGGATCAAGTGTGACAGGTTTACAGTTTACATAAAATTGGCTCATTGCTCCTGATGCCAATTTGAATATTGGCTCTTTGCTGTATTTGAATGATCTTGTGCATAGAAGTTCTATCAATCTTTTTTTCATTTGATTTTATCCTTTTATATTAGGTATAACGGCTGACGTTTTGATATAAAAGCCCCCACTGAAGGAAGAAGCCGTTATGCGGACTCAGTGAAGGCTCTATATGCAAGGAAAACTGTTTTGCAGCACTCCTTGGCAATGGTTCGTATATATCAGTAAATCTTATATGAGTCAAACTATCACCTTTCTATAACAGCCATGCTTTTCAGGCACAATAATCCATCTACATAGCATAAAGATGTCAGACATCGTAAAAGAGATAAAAGGAGTATAACATGAAAAAAAAATCAAGAGAGATATTCAGACACTGTTTAACTGTCATCCTCTCTACAGCACTTATCCTGACTGCACCTGGAAAGGGGAGTAACACCTCTTTTGCAGGAGATGAAAAAACCTATGAGTCTCTAAAGCTCTTTTCAGATGTCCTTAAGGAGATTG
>CAXNND010000196.1:0-4706 GCA_964203105.1 Desulfamplus sp. | reverse complement strand
CTTGGTGATTCTATCGTTGGCAGGGTATGGTCTTTTCGCGATATAACCGACCGTAAGCGTGATGAAGAACAGATAATAGCTGCCCAAAAGCAGGCAGAAGCTGCCAACAGGGCAAAATCTGAATTTATTGCCAACATGAGCCATGAAATAAGAACTCCAATGAACGTGATTATCGGCATGAGCAGGCTTATGAGTGAAACAAATCTGGACTCCGAACAGAGGGAATATTCAGATATGGTTTCCCACTCTTCTGAAATACTTTTGTCGCTTATTGATGATATTTTGGATTTCTCCAAAATCGAAGCAGGTAAAATCGAACTGGAATATGTTGATTTTGATCTTAAAAATATTATTGGCAAAATAACAGATATGCTCAAAATCAAGGCATCTGAAAAGGGGCTTATTCTGGGTTGCCATATTTCTCCTGATGTTCCCCTTTTTCTGAGAGGAGATCCAAACCGTCTGCGTCAGATTATTCTGAATCTTGTGAATAATGCTGTTAAATTCACGGCAAAAGGATCGATAACCATAACAGTTAATAATGAAAACATGGACGGAAAAGCTGACAATGCAGCCACAGATGGAGAATATGACAATAAAAGCGGGAATGACGAATTAGAAATTGGTAACAAGGAGAATAAAATTCTTCTCGGTTTTAGCGTAACAGACACAGGCATCGGTATTCCTCATGGCAGTCTGAATAGACTGTTTCAACCCTTCTCTCAGGCAGACAGTTCAACAACCAGAAAATACGGTGGAACAGGTCTCGGACTTGTCATTTCAAAACAGCTTGTCGAACTTATGGGTGGGCAGATATCAGTTCAAAGTGAATATGGAACAGGAACCACGTTTACATTCACCGCACAATTTGAACAGGGAATGAGTAGCCCTGAACCTGTTTTTGAACTCAATGATAATAATGCTGTAATATCAGATACACAACTTGCCGGACTTCGTGTCCTGATGGTTGAAGATAATGAATTTAATCAGAGACTTGTCATGATAATTCTTCAGAAAATGGGGATTTATGCAGATCTCGCCTGCAACGGCAGGGAAGCCACAGAGGCAATCCGCAAGAATGAGTATGATGTTGTTCTGATGGATATCCAGATGCCCGAAATGGACGGTATTGAAGCCATAAAAATAATCAGGGACGAAGGGTTTAGAGTTCCTGTTATTGCAATGACTGCGAATGCAACACCACAGGATCGTGAGAGCTGTATTGTTGCCGGAATGGATGACTACATTGTCAAGCCGGTTGATCGGGAAAAATTGCGTGTTCTCCTTTACAGGCATACCAGAAAGCCTTTTAAAGTTACAATTATTAATCAGCCTGTTGACGAAATCAAGCCATCTGTTCCCGAAATTTTGCAGCCGGACTCTTCTACTCTTACTCCACGAACTTCAAATGTCAGCAGACATTCTTTCGATTCAGGCAAAGTGTTTGACAGGGAGGACTTTCTTAAGCGAGTCGGAAATGACAAGTCAGTGTTCGATCAACTTCTTAAAATTATTTACAAAACATTACCAGATTATATAAATAATTTGAAAACAGTAGCAGAGAACAATGATATGAATGGGGTCATAAGAGAGGCTCATGGCATCAAGGGTCTTGCTGGAAATTGTTCTGCTCACAGGCTGGGGTATGCTTCTTATCAGATAGAGCTTGCAGCAAAGAATGGAGAGATGGAAAAGGTCAGATTATTGATGCGGGATATTGAATATGAGGGCAGGGAGTTTTTAGCAGTGGTTACCGGATTCATATAATGTAAGCAGTAGGCTAAAGAGAGTTCAATGATATTAAACTCATTGACAAGAAATTATTTAAACGATAAAAGTTTCTAAAATGTGAACTTACAATGTTAACCTGAAAATTTATAAAAACATTAGAGAGTAAATAAAATATAAAGTATTAAGGAGGGTACGGTGAAAGATGGAAAAGTGAAAGATGACAAGATGAAAAAAGATAACCAAATTCCCCCAAGTGCAGCAGATAATAATTTAACATCTAAACTTGAGCCAAACTCAACAACAGCGACTGCAGCGGAGCAATCAACACACATGGCAGCTCAGAATTCAGCAACTGCAAATCCACAGCATTCAACAACAACTCAGACCACTGCAAATCAACAGACTTCAACAACAAATCGACAGAGTACGACTGATTCGACTCAACAGACTTCAACAACAAATCAACAAAAGGAGAACAAAGTAGAGATGAAAAATGAACAAAAAGAAACTACAGAGCAAGCAGAAACACCTCCGGCACCGATGACAGCAAAAGATAGAATAGCCGAAGCAAACCACATTGTTAAAAACAGAATGATTGCCTCTGTTGGTGCGGGTTTGATTCCATTTCCGATAGTGGATATAGTTGCACTAACCGGTATTCAGATGGATACAGTCAGAGCACTGTGTAAACTCTACAGTGTGAAATTCAGCAAAGATGTCGGTAAGACTGCTGTAACCAGCCTGACAGGTGGGGTAGTTCCAGTGGCAACCGGACCTTGGGTCAGCTCCCTTGCCAAAAGTATACCTGTTGTCGGACCAATTATGGGTGCACTTTCAATGCCTGTTATCGCAGGTGCTTCAACCTATGCTGTTGGACAGGTTTTTATTCAGCACTTTGAGTCAGGCGGAACATTCCTGACCTTTGACCCTGAAAAAGTCAAAGGTTATTTTCAGGAAGAGTTTGAGAAGGGAAAAGAGTTTGCCAAGGCTGAAGCAAAAGTGAGCTAAAAAGTAAGATAATTACTTAGGTTTTATAGATTTGACAACCTTAAAAAGTTGTCAAATCTGTTTTTATGGCTTAGGAATTTTAATAGGATATGCTCAATTCTTAAAAAATAACCATGAAACCAAACATGAGTAAATTTAATAATAACATCAGGAGTAACTTATGACTGAAAAGAGAGTAGGAGTAATCGGTGCCGGAGTTATGGGACGAGGTGTTGCACAGAATCTTGCACAGAGTGGTTTTAATGTTGTAATGGTTGATATCTCAGAGTCTGTACTTGATAAGGCGGGTAAAGAGATTTACAACAATGTCCGTTTTCAGGGTTTTATGAAAAAGGATAAAAGTCAGGTTGACAATCCAGACACTATTCTCAGCCGTATTCTTTTTACTACAGATTATGAACAACTCAAAGATGTCTATTATGTTGTGGAAAATGTGGTTGAAAAGTGGGAGGCAAAAAGCGAAGTTTATCCCCGTTTGGATAAAGTCTGTCCAGAACATGCTGTATTTGCCGTAGATACATCATGCTATTCAATCACCCGCGTTGCTGCCTTGACAAAGCGTCCAGACAAGATCATTGGTATCCATTTTATGAATCCGGTTCCCATGAAACCGACAGTGGAGGTCATCAAGGGGTGGCATACATCAGAAGAGACCATCACCATTACAACAGAACTGCTTGCGGCTATGGGCAAAGATTGGGTGATTGTAAACGACTCTCCAGGGTTTGTCTCCAACCGTGTATTGATGCTCACCATAAATGAGGCTGTTTTTCTGCTTCAGGAGCAGGTTGCAAATGCCAAACAGGTTGATGACATATTCAAAAAGTGTTTTGGACATAAGATGGGACCTCTTGAAACTGCTGACCTTATAGGTCTTGATACTATCCTATATTCAATTGAGGTTCTGCAGGAAAGCTTTAATGACAGTAAATACCGTCCTTGTGCTCTTCTAAAAAAAATGGTTGATGCGGGGCTTTTGGGACGCAAGAGTGGAAAAGGTTTTTATTCCTATTAACTCAAATTATTATATTCATTAAATCAAATAAAGCGTTGTCAGGCTGAACCAGTATAATAAAAATATATTTTTCAACATAAAGAGATTTTGCAATGAATACAGAAGCTATAATCCCAAAATTGAACCAGTTTGTAGGACAATACGTTAATATTAAAGAGATCACCACTGACCTTGATCTGTTTGCCTCAGGCAGGGTCAACTCACTTTTTGCAATGCAGTTGGTGCTGTTTGTGGAAAAGGAGTTTGGTTTTAAGGTAGAAAACGAGGATCTTGATTACGAAAATTTCAAATCAATTGACGCAATTCTTGGATTTATTCAGCGTAAGTTAGCTGCTGCCTGAAAACAAGGTTTAATCAAACATTGAGGATATCCCATGAATTTTGAATTAACTGCTGAACAAAAAGAGGCTAAAATCAGGTTTCGTAATTTTGTTGACAGACATGTTGCCCCTACTGCTGCCGAATATGACCGTCGTGAAGAGACTCCGATCGAACTTGTACAAATTATGGCTAAAGAGGGTTATCTTGGTGCTTTAATACCTCCAAAGTATGCGGGCAACATGAGAAGAGAGATGGATGCACTTACATGGGGTCTTTTGTGCGAAGAAACAGGACACGCAAGCGGCTCGCTCGTCTCTCTTCTCACCGTTCACAGCATGGTGATTCAGGCTCTTGTCAAATGGGGAACAGAAGATCAACGCGACAGATGGTTGCCCTCTCTTGCAACCGGTGAGGTTATTGGAGGCTTTGGTCTTACTGAAATCAAGACAGGAAGTGACGCGAGAAATGCCCAGACCACAGCAGTCAAAGATGGCGACAGCTATATTCTTAATGGTCAGAAACGTTGGATATCGTTTGGTCAGGTGGCAAATCTGTTTTTGATTTTGGCACAGGTTGATGGCAAAGCTACTGCTTTTTTGGTTGAACGAGAGCGTGAAGGTTTCTCTACAGA
>CAXNND010000195.1:0-4726 GCA_964203105.1 Desulfamplus sp. | reverse complement strand
TAAGCACTGCCCCAAAACGACGCAGAGCATTTTCAGGAAGCTGGGTAACAGCAAGGATTATCTCCTTCATTTTTTCAGGAAATGCAAAATATGGCAGACCCTCCACAATCATAACCATTCCAATGACACAAAGAAAAAATTTCATTGTTTTTTTCAATCCTGTAAGTTTTAGGTTTTTAAAGTGAATATTTTAGCTAATTCTTTTAACGGTAAGCCCGCCTGACACAATATAATGTAAAACTATAGCACAAAAAATATTATTGATAAATCAAATCATCAGAGTTATAAGATATATCTGGAATTATTAATAAATCACGATAATATTTACATATTCTATCAATTTAGAACGACAATTTGTTCATAATTTTATTAATTTTTAAGCGACATCAGGAATAAAATATCATGCAGTATGAACCTGTCATAGGACTTGAAGTCCACGCTCAACTAAAAACCCAAACCAAAATATTCTGCGGCTGCTCGACCAGATTCGGAGCAGAACCAAATGCAAATACATGCCCTGTGTGCACTGGTATGCCAGGAGTCCTGCCAGTTTTAAACCACAAGGCTGTCACCTTTGCGATAAAATGTGCCCTTGCTACAAACTGCACCATTGCAAGGGAGAGCAGATTTGACAGAAAGAACTATTTTTATCCTGATCTTCCAAAAGGATATCAAATATCTCAATATGCCTACCCAATAGCAGAACATGGACACCTCTCTATTGATATTGAAGGTGGACTTGAGAAGATCATTGGAATAACCAGAATACACATGGAGGAAGATGCAGGTAAACTGATACATGACCCAGAAAGAGCCAGAAGTTTAGTTGATCTCAATCGAACTGGTGTCCCATTGGTTGAAATTGTGAGCGAACCTGATATCTGTTCAGCCTCGGAAGCTGGTGCATACCTTAGAAAACTCCATGCGATTTTAAGATACATTGATGTGTGTGATGGCAATATGGAGGAGGGCAGCTTCAGGTGTGATGCCAATGTCTCTCTGAGGCCTGTTGGTGAGACACGATTTGGAACCCGTACAGAGCTTAAAAATCTTAACTCGTTCAAGCATGTGGAAAAGGCTATTCAGTATGAGATTCAGAGACAGACCTATCTTCTTGAGCAGGGTAAGGAGATTGTTCAGGAGACACGCCTCTGGGATCCTGTAAAAAATCTGACAAAATCAATGAGAGGCAAGGAGGATGCCCATGATTACAGATATTTCCCTGATCCTGACCTTGTTCCACTGATTGTTGATGAGGAGTGGATAAATTCTGTCAAGGCAGAAATGCCGGAACTTCCCCATGCTAAAAAAGCACGGTTTGTTGCTCAATATAACCTCTCTTCTTATGATGCCGAAGTCCTGACATCCTCAAGAGACCTTGCAGATTATTTTGAGGCAACAGCTTTGCTTCTTAAGGATAAAAAACTTGCAGCAAACTGGATAATGGGACCAATACTTGGAATGGTAAAGAGTGAGGGTAACACCATTCAAGAGCCTCCGATTTCATCCTCTGACCTTTCAGAGCTTCTTATTCTTGTTGAAAAAAATATCATTAATGCCACTGCTGCAAAGACTGTTTTTGAGAAGATGATCTCTTCGGACAAGCAATCCGGTGAATATAAAGAGCTGAAACCAGCCCAACTGGTTCGTGAAATGGGGCTTGAGCAGGTTTCAGATCAGTTTCAACTTGAAGCGGTTGTAAATGAGGTTATTGAACAAAATCCTGCTGAACTTGAGGCATACAGAAGGGGTAAAACCAAGCTCTTCAGCTTTTTCATGGGTCAGATTATGAAAAAAACAAAAGGCAAGGCTGATCCCAAAATCATAACGCAACTTCTTGATGAAAAATTATAACAGTATAAATGGAGCATAGGAGTTTCAATGAAATCAAAAATATTAAGAGCCATAAAATATAATGTTTACAGTTTTCCGATATATATTTTTTTTATTCTGCTTTTGTCTCCTTTTGCTGCCTTGTCTGAAACCAGCTCGTCTGAAATCAAAAAAATTGCCATTATCCCGTTTGAGATCAACTCCCAGAAAGATATATCCTACATCAAAGATGGTATTTTGCAGATGCTATCTTCAAGGCTTGCATGGAAAAACAATACCCTTGTAGCAACAGCCGCAGATAAGAGTGGTAATATTGAAAATGCTGATTATGTCATACGTGGAAGCATCACTGAATTTTCAGAGGCATTCAGTGTTGATGCAACTGTTTATAATGTCAGGCAGAATGGATCACAATCTTTTTTTGCACAGGCTGACAATCCGGAAAAGATTATCCCGAGTGTCGAAATGCTCAGTGCTAAAATCAATAAAGAGATTTTTAACAGAGAGACAGCCTCTCTCTGGTTGATTGATGCAGAGAAGAGCCAGGCATCTTTGAACTCAATTCGGGCAAATCCTGAGAAGCTTATGCCCTTATCATCTTTTGATCAGGGTGCTCAACAGAAGAGCAGACCTTTCTGGAAGTTCTGGGGTAAAGAAGATACTACATCTTTAGCCAAAAGTGAATCTTCAATGGCCAGCTCTTCAACCCCAAAATCATCTTCAGGCAATATTCTACCGGAAGAGAAGGTTGTTATCCATACGGAAATTGAAGATGACGACGAAGAACTTCAAGAGACGAAAAAACCATTCTGGAAAATATGGTAAATACAAGATGTTATGGAATCTTAGGGTAATAAAATGATCGAAATAAGGGATTTGACCAAAACCTATGGCAAACTTATCGCTGTGGACAACCTGACCCTGTCAATTCCTGCTGGAGAGATATTTGGCTTTATAGGTCCAAATGGTGCTGGCAAAACAACAACAATCAGCATGATGGCAGGGCTTCTGGCACCAGGTTCAGGTTCGGTTGAGGTATATGGTGTTGATATGGTCAAGAATCCAAGGCAGGCAAAGCAGAATATTGGCTATATTCCTGATCGCCCCTATATCTACGAAAAGTTGACTGCAATGGAGTTTCTCAAATTCACGGCAGATCTATTTGCCATGACAGTTGGCATGACAAAAGATAAGTTTATAGAGAAAGCATCTCTACAGTTGAAAAAATTTTCCCTTCTTGAATGGGCAGACGAGCTTATCGAGTCGTTTTCGCACGGTATGAAACAGCGTTTAATTATGTCGGCGGCTCTGCTTCACGATCCAAGGGTGCTTGTGGTTGACGAGCCTATGGT
This sequence comes from Desulfamplus sp., assembly GCA_964203105.1. Taxonomy (GTDB): domain Bacteria; phylum Desulfobacterota; class Desulfobacteria; order Desulfobacterales; family Desulfobacteraceae; genus Desulfamplus. Next base: position 1,541 of record CAXNND010000195.1, on the reverse strand, counting down.
GGGTCTTGATCCATTGGCTATAAAGATGGTCAAACAGATGCTGATCGATCTTGCTGCTGATGGAGTCACAATTTTCATGTCAACCCATACACTTCAAATTGCCGAGGATATCTGCCATAGGATCGGAGTTATCCATAAGGGCAAACTCATTGCCAGCGGGACAGTGGAAGAGCTCAGGCAACAGGCAGAACTCCGGCAACAGACAAGTGCTGATAATGTGGATCTGGAACAGCTCTTCATGCTTTTAACCGAAATCCCTGTTTGATTTAAAACCCTAAAAGCCAGAACCTAAAATAAGCATTTGATACCATGAAAGATATCATTACTCTTCTTACTCCCCGCTTTCGATCAATTTACAATCAGGGACGTATTACATCTGGCGGCAGCAACATTTATAAATATCTGTTAATCATTATGCTTGGAATAGCCTTCTGGATGGGGTCACTGCATGTATCCTTGCGGGTTCTGCGATATTTCAGCCAGATTGAGGAGATAGGGGATATTCTTGCATTCAAGCTCCTTTCAATGGTTATTATCACAATATTTTCCCTGTTGATATTCAGTAATATTCTAAATGCCCTCTCAAAGCTCTATCTTGCAAAAGATCTCAAACTTTTGCACTCCATGCCTGTGGAGAGCTACCAGATTTTCATTGCCCGCTGGATTGAAACCACCATTGACAGCTCATGGATGGTAATTCTCTATACTCTGCCGCTGTTTGTTGCCTATGGCTGGATTTACAAGTCAGGCATATTTTTTTACCTGACCACAATAGTTTCCCTGATTCTCCTTGCCATTGGGGCATCAGGAGTTGGCTCAACTGCTGTAATGGCTGTTGTGGTGATTGTGCCGGCAAGCCGTATCCGCACACTGTTTGTCTTTTTAGGGCTATCCTTGTTTATACTGCTCTACGTTGCATTCAGAATCCTGAGACCCGAACGTCTTGTTGATCCAGAGGTCTTTTCAGCCACTCTGTTCTATTTTAAATCCATGAGCACCCCATCCTCGCCATTTTTGCCAAGCACATGGTGTTATGATGCTATCACATCAGCTCTTAAAAGCGAAATCGCTGTTGCCTCTTTTCATTTGTTTATTGCATTCAGCTTTGCCCTGTTTATTGGATTCATAATGGTATTAATTGCAGACATTGTCTATTTCAGAGGATTCTCAAGGGCACAGACCTCTGCTGCCCGTCTTTTTGGAGGGGTAAAATTTTGGGGTCTATCAACGATTTTAGGAGGCTTGAATTCTCCACTTCCATTTGCTGGATGGCTATCTCCTCCCGTTCGTGCTCTTGTTGAAAAGGAGATCAAGACCTTTTTCAGGGATCAGACCCAGTGGTCCCAGCTTTTTCTGGTTGGTGCTCTGATCTGTATTTATATCTATAATTTCAAGGTGCTGCCATTAGAGAGATCACCGATTCAGACCATCTATCTCCAGAACATGCTCGCATTTCTCAATATGGGACTTGCCTTTTTTGTCCTTACCGCAATCACAGGCAGATTTGCATTTCCTGCAATCAGCATGGCGGGGGAGGCGAT
>CAXNND010000194.1:0-4754 GCA_964203105.1 Desulfamplus sp. | reverse complement strand
TTCAACTTTCATAGCTCTCTCCTTTCAATTGTCAGTCAGCAGTTGCAATCCATAATATCATTTATACAATATCTGTTTGGAATGATATTATGCAAATGATATGCCGTACTTAAAAAATAGATAAAACAACCTTATATTACAATATGTTAATAGTATATACTGATAAAATAATTCAAAAAAGGTGAGCTGATGTGGAAAAATATGCCGGAAGTGTTGGTGTTTTGACGTGAAACTGCCAGAGAAGCTGGATAGAGAAACAAAAAGGGTGGAAAAATTAGCTTTCCCCACCCTTCTGATCTTTAATTGATTCTGCGATCTGCGTCACAGAATGGATTTTTTTATAATAAATATTGCTACGGAGGAATCTACTGTTTTACCACATTTTTGGCTGCAGGTCCTCTGTCATTCTGTTCTATATCAAATGTTACTCTGTCTCCCTCTGAAAGGGTTTTAAATCCTGACATGACAATGGCTGTGTGATGGACAAAAACATCACTGCCCCCATCTTGCTCAATAAACCCAAACCCTTTTTTGTCGCTAAACCATTTTACTGTTCCTTGTGCCAAAACTTTACCTCCTTAAAAATATCATCCTTTGGCTTTTACACCAATTATCCCCTTTGGTGTTTTATTTGATATCCAAAAGGGATTTACCCTAAAAAAACAATCCTATTTTCTATTTCCATATTCTGCATAGGACATAGCTGTTATTCTGTAAACTAAATGTGCCATCTTTGAGAAAGGCAAAAACGCAAACAGATTAAAAATAGCAATCAGATGCAGATAATAGATAAAATATGAAAGATACTCAGACCCTGCAAGTCTTGTCATCTCTGTTAAAAGACCCGTTAAACCCAGAGCAAATACAAGACCTAAAATGTACCAGTCCTTATATGAGGATACCTGATCTTTTTTTCCAAGTCTGTTTTTAATCATGAGTGCACTACCAATCACTAAAGCTGCACCACTTATGTTAGCAAGCCATTTGACCGGATTAAGCTGGGAATATGGTCCTGGAATATGGAAAATATAGAGAACCACAAAGAAAATGTTGGTAACAACAAACAGACCAATAAAGGCATAGAGCACCATCATGTGAGCAGTAGCTCTGTCCTGATTGGCTTCGCATTGGTTGAATTTATCATGTTTAATAATCGTAGGAAGAACTTTTATAATTGCCTCTAAAAAACCTTTTGGATCAATACTTTCCTTGTCTGTCTTACCCTCTGCAACAGCATTTTTGTGGATATCTACTATAAAACGCTTTAAACCGAGTGCAAAAACAATTACCACAAATGCAGCCAGCGGAACAAAGGTAAGATCAACAAGCCATGTAGAGACAAAATTTGCATGGGCAATAGCATCGTGCCCCCCACCATGTGACCACTCTAAACCAAAATTATGGAACAGTTTTGTCATAGTGTCACCACCAACCATGGTAACCCATGCAAGAATGGCGAACCAGATAGCTGGGATTCCAATGAGGAATGGAAGTTTTTTGGGATCTCGGACTGCATCGGCAATGACTTTTGGCTGGGCGTATTCATTAATTGCCGCATATCTTACAGCAGAAAGAACATCGCCTGGTCTTGCACCTCTTGGGCAAAGTTCAGAGCAGTCGCCACACTCATGGCACAGCCAGATATCAGCATTTGAAATCAGTTTGTCTTTCAGTCCCCATGATGCTGCAATCATCTCTTTTCTTGGAAAAGGGCTGTTTTCAGGAGCAATCGGACATGCAACAGAACATGTTGCACACTGAAAGCATTTTTTCAGAGTACCTGCTCCCAGACTGGTTATCTCGTCTATGAATTGTAGATCAGGCTGAACAAAGTATTTTTCACTCATACTGCTATAACCTCCTAAGTCAGTATTATGGTCAATTTTCTAAAATCAGAATAAATTATGAAGAAAACTCCTTTCAGAGAAGCGTATTCAAACAGACACACTCTGAGAAAGGAGTTTATATCAAAAATCAGAATCCCTTGAACGGATTTGGACCCAATGCCTCAACCTCTTGAACAAAGTCACTCAAAAGACTTGGCAGTTTATCGTATTCGTCAATGGCAATCTCTGAAAAACGGACACGCTCCTCTTCTAAAGCAAGACTTGCAAGGGCATCACCGATCTTTTTCACCCTGACCTGTGCAAGTTCGCTGCCTTTCATGAAATGGCACTGATAATCATCGCCATGTTTGCAGCCGATAAGCATAACGCCGTCCATACCTTGAGCCAAGGCATCCTTGATCCAGATTGTGTTGACAGAACCAAGACAACGCACTGGAATAACTCTTACATCCGGTGAATAATCGATTTTATTCATACCAACCATATCAAGAGCAGGATAGGCATCATTTTCGCACACAAGTGCAAGAATTCTAAAGGGAGGCTCATCAAAGTCATCTTCTGACGGTACCTTGATGGCTTTAATCTGTGACCCTATACTGTCAATGCTGTAATCTGCAAAGCTGATAATTCTCTCAGGACACGCACCCATACAGGTTCCACAACGTCTGCAACGAGTCGGATTAACCTTTGGAGTTCCTTTTGCATCATCATCCAATGCGCCAAACGGACATTCAACTGTGCATCTCTTGCACTGGGTACATCTCTGGAAAAAGAAGTCAGGGAATGTCATATCACCTGATCTCGGGTGTACGGCAACTCCTCTGTTGGCAGATTCGATACACTGAATCGCCTTGAGAGCAGCACCTGTAGCATCTTCCATAGACTCGTCGATTGTCATGCTTCTTCTGATAGCACCAGCAGCATAGACACCAGTTCTTTGTGTCTCATAAGGAAAGCATATGTAGTTAGAATCAGCATATCCACCAAAAATTGCGTTATCTCTGAACCCTGGACCCTGTCTGTAGGCAAGATTGATAATCGGATCATCAATAGTTGCTGGCACCATACCAGCAGCAAGCACCACAAGATCAGCCTTGATGTTTAGATTTTTACCAAGCAAGGTGTTTTGGGCTTCAACAACAAGCTCAGAACCACTCTGGGTAACGCTGGTTACAGCACCTTTGGACATAAAAATTCCATTGTCCTGCTGCATACTTTTGTAGAAATTTTCCTGAAGACCAGGGGTTCTCATGTGCTGATAGATAATAAATGCCTTACCGTCAGGATAGTCATTTCTCACATATTTTGCCTGTTTCAGGGCAACCTGACTTGTAACAGAGCCGCAATACGGGAAATCAGCATCATCGTCCTCTTTTCCAGGAGACTGGATAAAAACAACAGATTTTACCTCTTTGCCGTCAGAAGGTCTTACAATTTTTCCCTTTGCCGCGATTTTTTCAAACTGATCATTGGTGATAACATCAGGAAGACCAACACCAAGGTGAGCGTAAGCATCTCCATTTAGTTCATCAGGACGCCACCCAGCAGCTAAAATTACAGCGCCATACAACTCGGCATTTGGATCAAAAGTCAGAATATCCTCTCTACCCTTATTGAATTCAAGATATTTGGCATGCTGAGCTTCTGCATCAAGCTCTTTACCCTTTTCATCAACAAGCATCTCTGGTGGTAGCGGGAATGGAACATCAAAGGGTATCTTTTCTCCGGGTTTTTTGAAAGTTACTCTGAACTCTCCTGGTTGTCCCGCAATACGTGCCACCTCTGTTCCTGTTTTAACCTGAATATTTGGGTACTGCTGAAGTTCTGCGATTTTTTCATCAACCACTGTGGGAATAAGCTGCTCATAAGGAGCTTCAACAGGCATCTGGCTTCTCATTTGAGCTGCATATCCGCCGAGTTTCGTTTGTTTTTCAACTATAGTAACCTCGAATCCAGCTTTGGCAGCATCCAATGCTGCAGAAATGCCTGTAATTCCGCCACCTAAAACAAGAATTTTTCTGGAAAAAGATTCAGTTTTATATGGTTCAGGAAGATTAACTTTTTCAACGCGAATCATTCCCATTTTTATATAATCTGATGCTTTCATCTGAATACGATCGCAAAAGGCACTGTCATCTTTTTGCTCTTCTGTAAGAGCTGGATATTTTTCCCTTGAATGCGGCCATACAACGCCTTCTCTAAGATTAACCCTTTCAACGATACAACCATTGAAATTAAAGACATCAAAGTTGACCCTTTTGGAGCAAGCAGCGATAACCATTGCGTTGACCTTACCATCCGCAACATCTGTTTTGATTATCTCAACGCCTTCTTTACCGCAGAGAAAGGGATGCGTCTTGCAGTTTATACCCTCATCATCAGGTATCTCAACCAGTGCATCAATATCCAAGGTATCACCGATTCCGCATCCTGTGCAGATATATACTCCGTATTTCTTATTCATGGTAATTACCTCCTCACCAGCGTCTGAATGGCTTTGAGGGCCATGCCGGTTGCGTTCTGGTTAGATGAGACAACATCAGCCGGCTTATTGGCACATCCTGCAGCAAACATGCCGCCCTTTTTAAAGTCATTGATAATAAAACCGTCGGAATTTAATTTCAGATCAGCATTTGGTTTATCCATAGATAAACTTGGCTGCATTCCTGTTGCAAGCACCAGCATATCAACAGTTTGTCTAACTTTCTCACCTGATAGAGTATCTTCAGCAACAAGATTTATATTGCCTGTAGAGCTATCTTCACTCACTTCAGCAACTTTTCCTTTAACAAAAAAGACATTTTTATCCTGTTTAAGTTTGCTGTAGAAATTTTCATATTTTCTGCCAGGAGCTCTTAAATCAATATAATAAATATAAATTTTTGCATCAGGATATTGTTCTCTGAT
>CAXNND010000193.1:0-4756 GCA_964203105.1 Desulfamplus sp. | reverse complement strand
TAGTGCACCTGCCAAAATTGCGACACCAGGTGGAGGTTCTGAGATTTTAGCAACAGGTGGATATATTAAAATCATAAATTTTATTTAAAACCATAAAGGAAAATGTCTGTCTGAGTGATTTTTGTAAACCATTATATGTCTTGTAGCCGATTCGTTTCTATTAAAAGAAACACGCCCCTTGACAAAAACACTTTCAGATTGTAATAAGGCTCATCAAGTATTGTGCAAAATATTGAACTTAAAAGTATGGTTATACACACAACTTAAAAAGTGAGCCGCCTCAACATATAAGAATCTGGATAAAAATATGATTTTAAAACAATATCCATCAAAGGAAGAATTCAACCAGCTTGCCCTGCAATATAATGTAATACCAGTATGTGCGGAAATTCTTGCAGATACTGAAACTCCTGTCTCCATTCTTCAGAAATTCTGTCAGCCCTGTAAAGAGATTGCGTCTGATAAAACAGGGCAATCCTCTTTTGATAAAGCCCTTAAAGATAAGCAGAATGCGGATAACGCCATATTTCTGTTAGAAAGTGTCGAAGGGGGAGAGCACTGGGCACGCTACAGTTTTATGGGTATCTCTGCAAAAAGCCATGTAAAGGTATTTAAGGATCATATTCTTGTTGACGAGAAACATCAAATCAGAAAAAGTGACGGACAATCTCTAAATAATTATGGGGTTGCAAAAAAGAGTAATAGCAAAAAAATTCCTCACCACGGTGATCCGCTTAATGTGCTCAAAGATATAACCTCAATGTATAACCCTGCTGATATAAAGGATTTACCCAGATTCTGGAGCGGGTTGACCGGTTACATGACCTATGAGATGGTCTCATTTTTTGAAGATGTACCTTCAATGCTTCCAGATGACAGACCCTATGCCCATTTTATCATTCCCGATGCCATGATTATTTTTGACAACATGAACCACACTTTAACCTGCATGAGCATCTGTTATATTCAAAACAGACAATCTTTGGGTGACGGATCCCATACCCGCTTGGATGCAGAAAGAGGTGGCAGTGCCCAAAAAGATATTCAGAAGTATTATGAGCAATCCTGCATCCATCTTCAAGAGATAATAGACAAGATTAATACCCCAATTACAAACAAGATCAACAGAGCCGTTTGGATAAAACCCGAAACAGAGAGTTTTTTGCTCACTCCGTTAACTGAACGGGACACATATATATCAGGAGTTAAAAAAATAAAAGAGCATATTGTTGCCGGAGATATTATTCAGGCAGTCTATTCCCAGCCTTTTACATCAGATGCACCAGTGGATCCGCTTATGCTATACAGAGCACAGCGTTACATCAACCCCTCACCGTATATGTTTTTTATGGATTTTGGAGAGATTGCAATTGCAGGTTCATCTCCTGAAACAATGGTGCGTTTGGAAAATCGAACAGCAACATTGCGTCCGATTGCAGGAACTCGTCCAAGAGGAAAAAATGAGCAGGAGGACAGAACTCTTGCAGATGAGCTTCTCAACGACGAAAAGGAGCGTGCGGAGCATCTGATGCTCGTTGATCTTGGCAGAAATGACCTTGGCAGGGTCGCTGAAGTTGGAACTGTACAGGTGACAGATTTGATGTTTGTGGAGCGTTATTCGCATGTGATGCACCTGGTTTCCAACATCAACTGTGAAGTGAAACAGGAGTTTGGTGCATGGGATCTGCTCCGTGCAACCTTTCCCGCAGGTACTCTGTCAGGAGCTCCAAAAATAAGGGCAATGGAGATAATTGCAGATATGGAGAAAAGACCACGCGGTATTTACGGTGGGGCAGCCGGCTATATCTCATTTTCAGGTAATATGGATTTGGCAATAACCATAAGAACAGCAACTGTGGATAGAGGTGTTGGCTCTAAAAATGAAACATGCGGTAGTCAAAAGTATGGAAAAATGACGGTTCAGGCAGGAGCTGGAATTGTGGCAGATTCGGATCCTGAAAAGGAGTATCAGGAGTGTGTCAACAAGGCTCGAAGCGTGGAGAGGGCTTTGAAACTGGCACTTGTGAACAGCAGGACAGATGTGGAGCAAGGTGCTGGAGGTGAAAAATGCTGATAACTGTAATTGATAATTACGACTCGTTTACCTTTAATCTTGTCCACTATATCATGCTTGCCGGTGCAGAGGTCAATGTGTTCAGAAACAACAAAATCACTGTTGAGGAGATTGAGGAGTCAAAACCTGATGGAATTGTCATCTCACCAGGTCCTGGAAGACCCGAAGATGCGGGTATATCAGTTGATGCCATAAAACTATTTTCAGGCAAATTGCCAATACTTGGAGTCTGTCTTGGACATCAGGCTATCGGTTACACATTTGGAGGTGATATAGTTCAGGCAAAGAGAATAATGCACGGAAAAACATCAATGGTTACAGGAGATGAACAGTTTATATTCAAAGGGATAGCCAAACCTTTTGCAGCGATGCGATACCATTCCCTTGCAATTGCTGAAAAAACACTTCCAGCCTCTCTTACTGTCACTGCAAGGGCTGATGATGGCGAAATCATGGGTATTCGCCATATAGAGCATCCTACCTATGGAGTGCAATTTCATCCAGAATCAATTATGACTACCATTGGAAAACGGCTTATCAGAAATTTTGTTAATCTACTATAAACAATGAGATGAAAAATTGCCAGCCACTCTATTTGCGACACAGTAAAAACAATACAGTGGTATGTTTTTTTATACCCGACATTGGCAGTATGCCAACTGTATTGAGTAGTATCTTGTTAAGACAATTATTCAAACTCATAGCCTTTTGGACCAGCATTGATTACAGGCGTACCGTTTATATAGCTTTGTTCGCTCCACCGCTCATGAATATGTCCACACGCTGTAAAGATAGGCTTGGATTCTTCGATAAATGCCCTGATACTCTTGCTCCCAATATGCTGATTATTATATAGTGTATCCAAGCAGCCAAATGGCGGGGAGTGCGTTATAAATACAAAGTCATTGTCAGGCTTTGACAAAAGCTGTTTTGCATCATCTTCAGAAAGATCAACTGACCACGACAAGAATGGGGTTACTGGTATTGCACAACCGATTCCCATAAATGTCACGCCATTTACCGCTACTGCACTGCCATGCAAGATATGGAAATTATCAAGTCCATAGGTTGCATCTGCCAACTCCTGGTAAGTCTCATGGTTACCAGGAACTAAAATAACAGGGATTTTTATCTGGGAAAGGGTAGCAATAGTGGCTTTAAGCCCTCTTCTAAACAGGGCATAGTCACCAGCCCCTATTGCAAAATCAGCGTTTTGTGTTTTTTTAATAATTGCCTCACAGTATGCCATATCACAATGAATATCACTGAAAAGTATATATCTCATCTTCTTTTATCTTAAACTTTCTTTTGTCTCATTTTTTTGAGGTTAATTTGCCATTTTTAATGATGCTCTACCTATTCTTGAGCAGATATCAACTGCCAGGGCAAATATGATATCCAGAGCTATATGTCCGGCAATTGATTTATCATACAATATTTTTGATTCAGGCGGAAAATCCTCATCTCCATCCCAATATAGAACAGCTACTAAAACACGAGGTGTTATCTGAAAAGAGTACGATGCGTCAGCCATATTCAGTGGAGTGCCGCCAAGCTGTTGACAGATTTTGTTAAACTCCTCAATATTGCCACTGTACCTTGAAGAGATAAGATTTGTCGGAATTTCATGTGGACCTCTGAAAAATGCAGAGCCGCCAAGAATATCTTTCTCGGATATCCACTCTTCACAAAGTTTGGTCTCATTTGCCTGAAGAAGATAATTTACAAGGAAAATATAAAAATAATCATGAGGTCTCGTAAAATTGCTTGTGATACTCTCAATCTTTAACTCATGGGGGTATATGGCATACTCTTCACCCCATACAGATAAAGTGTAGCATCTGTCTATGTGATCATATCTGCACACGGCACGTCTGCAAACATCTTCAGGACTTTGTTCAGCTAACTCCATGAAGCTCATTTTGTCAATCAGTTTTGATACATCAATTTCTTTGGTCATAGGAATCTCTGCTATGAAATATTTCTGGTCAAACCCTATTGCTAAACTGTGGAAATTAGTTTAACACAGGAAAATGTTATAATACAAAAGATATATAAACAAATTATATGCTTGATTTTATTAACTTTGGATAATACCATATTTCCTATTTTACACAACATTTAATATATACCTAAATCATAAACAATACTACTTTGCCAACTCCATTAACTCTATAAGAAAAGATAGAAATTACAGAATGTTTCGTTCAAATGACTCCATGATAAAAGATAGAAATTACAGAGCGTTTTACTCAAACCACAAGGGGATGGCACTTCTGGTTACGCTTGGTCTGATCTCTGTTCTGATGGTAGCCTCTCTTGAGCTTGTCCGTAGCACAGGTGACTCGGCAGAGATGGAAAAAAAGATGGCGGATCGTTTTCAGGCTCAGGAGATGGCAAAATCAGGTATTGAGCTTGCAATGTTTATTCTGACCAGAGATGCTGAACAAAATGATATTGATTCTGTTCAGGAGATGTGGGCAGATCCCTATGTGCTTGCCTCTGCTGTTGAGCTTTTAGGCTTTGACAGGGAGCAGGGAAGCCTTGATGTCGTTATAACTGATGAACTTGGAAAAATTCAGATAAACGCTCTTTTATCAGCGTTTCCAGGCTCTTTGGTTAATAATGATCAGCTTGAGTTGTGGGAACGATTTCTTAATCTTCTTATCTCAAGTGATAAAT
>CAXNND010000192.1:0-4759 GCA_964203105.1 Desulfamplus sp. | reverse complement strand
ATGCAAGAACAAGATCAATGCCGTGGAACAGATTTTTGTCAAATTCCTTGTAAAGAGACTGGATAACCGTATCAGATACAGATAATATTTTCATGCAGATTGATCAGAACCAAGAATTTTATCAAGCATGATTTTTAGAATAACACGATCAGTTTCCACCATACCCTCTGAACTTAAAATGCCGATATTTCTTATGGTTTTTTCAGGTGTCTCTCCAACGATACCATCTGTCATTTTTACGTTAAGTCCATTAAGGGCAAACAGAGCAGCCTGCACAGCAGCACCTGCGGCTGTATCAAGTTTTAATGCACAACTGTTTTTTGCACCGTCACAAATAACTCCCGCAAGATCTTCAATTATATTTTCAACAGCAGCACCAATCTGGTCAATTGTCCCTCCCATAAGAGAGGCAATTCCGGCAGCCGCTCCTGCACCTGCTGCTACAGAACATGCACAGATTGCTGCAAGTCTGCCAGTGTGTGCCTTGATAGAGGCTGTGATTATATGGCTTAATCCAACAGCCCGGCAGAGTTCATCTCGCTCTGCCTGAATATGGTCAGCAACAGCTTTTACAGGAATAATGGCAGTCAGACCGTGGTTTCCGCTTCCGGCAGAACTCATTGCCGGAAGTCTTGCACCAGACATTCTTGCATCGCCAGCAGCAGCAGTTAATACCCGTGCCGTATGGATCATATCTTTTGAGATCAACCCCTTATCTGCAAGCCTCTTCAAGGTAGCCCCTACCTGAAGACCACAATCGTGTTCAAGACCATACCTTGACAGTGCCATATTCATCTCGATTCCACGTTCGATAAAATCAAGATCATCAGAGTCAAGCTGATCGGCAAGAGCCATGATTTCGTTCATGGTGATCTGCTTTAGGCTCTTTTCAAGCTCTGCGGCATTTTTGGGTTTTTCTCGATTATCCTTACCGCTCTGATTATCTTCGCTATTCTGATAAATATTATTTTTATTATTGTAATGTTGATTGTTTGTATAGAGAGAATGTTCTATAACCCGTTCTCCGTTGATTTCCAGGGTTGTAATATTGTCGTGGAGAACCTCAATAACCGACATAGCACGATCTTCACCCGACTGCATTACTGTTTTTACATACAGCCCACGGTGGTCAGATAGCAGATTGACCTTAACCTTGCCCCCCTGAACAAATTGGGAGGCAAACTTGACATCTTCATCAGTTATGGGAACAAGCACCTCCATGCGAAGCATTGGATCTCCGGCTATTGCCCCGATTGCCGAGGCAAGATCAAGCCCTGAAAGCCCACCTGTTCCAGGAATAGCAACTGCGAGCCCATTTTTGAAGATGTTTGGATCAAGCCAGAGTTCAATGGAATCTATCCGTTTTGTTTTAGTATTCAGATGATCATTTGAAGGCAGAAGAGATGCTGCAGCCGCTGCTCCAAGGGCAATGGCTGTCGGCTCTGTGCATCCAAGTGCCGGTGCAACCTCAAATTGTAAAATATCTTTTACTGTATATTCCATTAGTTCCCTCCATGCTTGTATGCTTGATAATCTATTATGGATTTAGGAGCAGTTTAAATTTTGAACATTGCCAGTGGGGATTTGATGCCACGCACAGATTTGACAACTTTTTAAAAGTTGTCAAATCTATCAATTCAAAAATGCGGTTTATACCCTTGCAATCTCTTCAGCTTCGCTTATGCAATACATAAGATGGCGGGGGGATTTTGCATCTCCAATAAAATGAAATTCTGCACTGGTCACAGATTCAAATTTTTTCATATCCTTGATTGATATATGCTTTTCAGAGATCACAACCATATCACAGCTATCTATGGAAACAGATTGACCATCCTTTATATGACATTCAACCCCACGGGCTGTAAATTGGTCAATGGCAACATTCTTGTAGAGCGTAACCCCTTTCTTTTTAAGACTCTCCCTCAGATAATAGCGATCATTTGCTGACATCTCCTCTGCATAGCTCTTTTTGCGGTTGAGCACATGTACCTCGTTTCCCTTTGCAGCAATATAATCAGCTGTTATAAGGCCTGTCATACCGCCACCCAGCACAATTACCCGTTTGCCTGAAATATTCTTTGAAACATCATTATCAGGTTCACTACTTTTTTCTTTTTCTTGGGAGGTATCACTGTCTAAAATATCCACACTGGTTACAACCTCCATTTCGCTCTGAAAAAGACCCTTGACCATCGGCATATCGGGCATTGAACCGGTTGCTACAACAACCTTGTCAGGGTTAAATGATTTGAGAATATTTTCATCAAGAGGTTTGCCATACTCTATCTTGACATTTAGTCTCTCAAGCTCATTTTTGAAAAACTCAAGAATATCTCCAAGCTCACCACGCCCGGGAGCTTTTGATGCAAGAGAGAGCAATCCTCCTGAATTGAGCTTTTTTTCCACAATCATAACCTTGTGCCCTCTGATAGCAAAGAGACGGGCGGCTGCCATGCCTGCTGGACCTGCTCCAACAACAAGAATCTTTAATTTGTTGCCAGATGATTGAGGAAAAGAGGTCAAGGAGATGGTAGAACCAAGTATATTTTCTTTCTGATACTCCTCTTTGAGTTTATACTCTCTGCCAACATCAGGATTGGCGACGCATGAACCTGGCTCTTTGGCAAGAACCGCATGGATACAGCCTAAACAGCAGCCGATACAAGGGCGTATTTCAGATACTCTTCCCTGCTGTGCCTTCAATGGCAGATATGGGTCGGCAAGCAGTGCCCGTCCCATTGAGACAACATCAGCCTTGCCATCCCTTAATACCTCCTCAGCAAGCATAGGGGACTTGATTCTGCCAACTGTAATTACAGGGATTGAGACATGCTTTTTAACCTCTTCAGCCATATAGACAAAACAGCCGTGAGCAGAGTACATTGATGGAATCGTAAGTTCTGTTGAGCCATAGACTCCACCGGAAATGTGCAGGTAGGCAACTCCTGCCCGTTCAAGCAGAGGGGCAAGCCGGACAGCATCTTCAAGCTCCCAGCCGTTTTTAATGTAATCCTTGCCATTCATACGGATACCTACCGGAAAATCTGCCCCAGCCTTTTTTTTGATATCGTCAATAATCTCAAAGAGAAAGCGTGTTCTGTTTTCAAATGATCCGCCATACTGATCCTGCCTTATGTTGGAGTTAAGAGACATGAACTGGTTTATCAAATACCCGTGTGCTGCATGAATCTCGACAAAATCAAATCCAGAATCCTTGCACCTCTTAGATGCACTGCCAAAACATTCTGCAAGCTCTCGTATTTCATCAACCTCAAGTGCTCTCACCTCTCCCTTAACAACAGCAGGGGCGGGAATGGCAGATGGTGCAACCTTCTGTGGAAGATAGGATTGACGACCTCCATGCATTAACTGGACTCCAAATTTAACATCATAGGGTTTTACCTCTGCTACCATCCGTTGTAGCGATGGAATACAGCTATCCTCATACAGCACCGGCAGATCCGGAAGTTCCTGTCCTCCCGGGTGGACGCTTCCTCCGCCAACAAGCATCATGCCAACGCCTCCTTTTGCCCTTTCAACAAAATATTGTGTCAACTGATCTGTGACATGGCATTTATCATCAACTCCAAAGTTTATGCTCATAGCAGACATCATCAGTCTGTTTTTGACATGCATGGAGCCAATCTTAATCGGGGTAAAAATATGAGGGAAAGTTGTCATGGTTCTTTTTGTCCTTTATTTTGAAAATTATAGTATTGTAGTGAAAGATTTGACAACTTTTAAAAAGTTGTCAAATCTTTCAGTTGCAGAATGCAGGTTACCATGGATATATCAGTCGAATAATATACCACACCATTGGAAGGAAAATTGCTGGCAGCATACTTCCAATTCTTATTTTTGCAGCTCCCAAAAGGTTGATGCCGATTGCCATAATAAGAACTCCACCCACTGATGACATCTGGCTTACCACCTGTGGCTGGAGAAACGGTTTGACAAATACTGCAGCCATCGTTATGGCTCCCTGATACAAGAGTATTGGAACAGCGGAAAATATAACACCCATACCAAAAGATGATCCAAGTATGATAGAGGTTATTCCATCTAACGCAGATTTGGCAAAAAGGGTCTGATGGTTGCCGGTAAGTCCGCTTTCAAGTGAGCCTACAATAGCCATTGACCCCACACAGAATATCAGAGTTGCCGTTATAAAACCCTGATAAAAACCTCCATCATCTCCCTTTGAGAATTTTTTTTCTAAGATACGTCCAACCCTTTCAAGACCATCTTCAATATGAATCAACTCACCCAAAAGGCTGCCAAGTGCCAAACTAAATATCACGATCAAGAGATCGTCGCTTTTAAGAGCACCTTTAATACCAATAACCAGAACTGCAAGACTTATGGCGTGCATTATGGTTTTGTTATACTTTTCAGGAATTCCGCCTCTGAACATCATTCCAACAAGACCTCCGGCAATTATGGCAACGGCATTAACTATTGTTCCTAACATCTTTTAGTTTTACTCCTTATAATACTAATTTTTATTACTTACTTTGTCGGATTAACGGTAACCTTACACCTTAAAAGCATGTTTGATATTATAGATTTGACAACTTTTAAAAAGTTGTCAAATCTTTCAGATATGAATTGCAATTATATTTTAATATATACATTCGATATAACGTATTGCTATACTTTTATGGCACTGCCGGGCACTGGGGAAAGCTAAAATTATAGTACCACATCTCAAAAGGTGCATCTGCCGGCTTGAAGGTCAGATTATTATCTGGGTCAT
>CAXNND010000191.1:0-4761 GCA_964203105.1 Desulfamplus sp. | reverse complement strand
TGTTACTGGCGTTGGCACATCAAAGAGCCACATACTCCAGGATGTTGACTGCTTTCAGGGGGCTGTGCAGTTTGGTGACTCCTCTTGTCGATCTGACAACTCTGAGCGGTTTGATTGGATAAGTGCAGACACCACTGTTAAAGGCGACTGGCAGGAGAAAATAAGAAGCTCTGATGTGATAATTAATCTTACTGGAAAAAATATCTTTGGATACTGGACAAAAAAGTATAAAGCCCAGATATACCAAAGCAGAATCTTGACAACCGAGAATATTGTCTCGGCTTTAAACGATGGTGATACAATATCTGCATCCACTCCATCTATCTCCGAAAGCACACTCCCGACTTTGACTGGGGGGAGAAAACAGCTTCTTTTGAACACATCTGCCATGGGGTATTATGGAGACAGAAAGGACAGTTATCTTACAGAATCAGATAGCCCGGGAGATGACTTTCTTGCAAAGGTCTGTATGGATTGGGAAAATGCAGCAATCAAGGCTCAGGTAAAAGGGGCAAGGGTTATCCTCATGCGATTTGGAGTGGTGCTTGGGAAAAGTGGGGGTGCCCTGATGAAAATGCTCCCTGCATTTAAATTCTTTGCAGGAGGTACCCTTGGAAGGGGGACTCACTGGTTTCCATGGATTCATATAGACGATCTTGTGAGTGCGATTCTCTTTTTCATGGAAAAGGACAAGATATCAGGTCCTGTCAACCTTGTTGCACCTGGTATTTTAAGACACCGTGACTTTGCATCTGCATTAGGACGAGTCTTGAACAGACCAAGTTTCATGCCTGCACCAGCTTTTATGGTCAAAACTGTCATGGGAGAGATGGGGCAGGCGTTTTTGAGCAGTCAGAGAGCCATACCATCTGTATTGAATGAGAGTGGTTTTAGCTACAAGTATGGAGATATTCGGAAGGCTCTGGAAGATATTTTGTGTTAAGTTCTTTAATGTCTAATAAATTTCAATCCATACTAAAGATTTCCCATCCCAAATATCCAACAACAGGGGACAAAAAATACTCTGCCCCCTCTTAAAAGGCGTAAAAACTCTATGGTATTAAAATTACTTACAAAGATATTCGGATCAAACAACGAGCGGGTCATAAAGAGGATCATGCCCCTGATAGAACAGATTAATGCACTTGAACCAGAGGTTCAGAGGCTGACGGATCAGCAGATGTCAGATAAAACTTTAGAGTTCAAAAGTCGCCTCTCCAAAGGAGAAACCTTAGATGATATTCTGCCCGAAGCCTTTGCACTGGTGAGAGAGGGTTCTCAAAGAACCTTGAAGATGCGACATTTTGATGTGCAGCTTATTGGCGGTATCGCTCTTCATAAAGGCATGATTGCAGAGATGAAAACCGGTGAAGGAAAGACCTTGATGTCAACTCTCCCTGCATATCTTAATGCTCTCTCTGGCAGAGGAGTTCATATAGTTACAGTCAACGACTATTTAGCAAAGCGTGATGCAGACTGGATGAATGCCATTTACAGTTTTTTGGGTCTTCGGGTGGGTGTGATCCTCCATGACCTTAATGATTCAGAGAGAAAGATGGCTTACAGTGCTGATATTACCTATGGAACAAACAACGAGTTCGGGTTTGACTATCTGCGGGACAACATGAAGTTTGACAAGGAATCCCTTGCCCAGGGGAAACTGAACTTTGCCATTGTTGATGAGGTTGACAGTATTTTGATTGATGAGGCACGAACTCCCCTTATCATCTCAGGGGCTGCAGAAAAGTCAACTAACCTGTATCAGCAGGTCAATACAATTATTCCGGCATTTAAAAACGAAATTGATTACAACGTTGATGAAGAGGCAAAGAGCGTAACCCTTACCGAAGAGGGCGTTGCAAAGGGAGAAAAACTTCTCGGGGTCGAAAATCTTTACGACCCTGGCAGCATTGAGGTGCTACATCACCTTAATCAGGCACTCAAAGCACATACCATGTTCAAGCGAGATGTTGATTACATCGTAAAAGATAATGAGGTTGTTATTGTTGATGAATTCACAGGCAGACTCATGGAGGGCAGGCGTTACAGCGACGGACTCCATCAGGCTCTTGAGGCAAAGGAGAATGTCAAGATTGCCAATGAAAACCAGACACTTGCCTCAATTACATTCCAGAACTACTTTAGAATGTATGACAAACTGAGCGGTATGACCGGTACTGCCGCAACAGAAGCTGCTGAATTTAAAAAGATTTATAATTTGGATGTTCTGATGATCCCGACTCACATGCCCATGATCCGCAAAGATCTGCCTGATGTTATCTACAAGACAAAAAAAGAGAAATATGAGGCTGCAATCAAGGAGATCATCAACCTTCACAAGAAAGGTCAGCCGGTTCTTGTTGGAACAATATCAATTGATGTGTCAGAGGATTTAAGCCGACAGCTTGAAAAGCGTGGAATAAAGCACACAGTTCTGAATGCAAAGCACCACAAGGCAGAGGCAGAAATTGTTGCAGCAGCGGGTCAAAAGGGTGCTGTAACCATCTCCACCAACATGGCAGGACGAGGAACAGACATTGTACTTGGCGAAGGGGTCAAAGAGCTTGGAGGACTCCATATACTTGGCACATCACGCCATGAATCAAGACGTATTGACAACCAGCTTAGAGGGCGTTCAGGTCGTCAGGGAGATGAAGGCTCGTCAAAATTCTATCTTTCGCTTGAAGATGATCTCTTAAGAATCTTTGGGGGAGAGCGTATAACAAAGATTATGGATCGTCTTGGCATTGATGATGGTGAACCGATTGAACATGCCCTTATCAGCAGAGCTATTGAAAATGCCCAATCCAAGGTTGAGGGTCATAACTTTGAAATCAGAAAGCAGCTCATTGAGTATGATGATGTTATGAACCAGCAGCGTGAGGTTATTTACAGACAGCGGAGACAGGCTCTTCAGAATGATGATCTGAAAGATGAGTTTCTACAGATGATTGAAGAGCGTTGCTGGGCAATTTTCGAGACATTTGAAGATAGTAAACTTCCTGTTATAGAGTGGGATTTGCAGGGGCTTTGCGATTCGATTAATCGTCAGTTCAACACAAATCTTGATCTGTCAATATTTTCATCTGACTCTGCTTCTAACGATTCTCAGTCTGATTCTGAGCTTTCAAAGTCTCCTCTTCAAATTTCAAAGCTAAGTTCCAACCATTCCACACCAAACCTTGACGCTACAACAGCGGGTAATATTATACTCCAGAAGGTTATGGACAAATATCAAGAACAAGAGTCTCTGATTGGCGAAAATGAGTTGAGACAGCTTGAAAAGTATATCATGCTCAGAACAGTTGACACTCTCTGGAAAGAGCATCTACTGAACATGGATCACCTCAAAGAGGGTATTGGACTTAGAAGCTATGCCCAACAAAATCCATTAGTTATCTACAAAAAAGAGGGATATGAGATGTTTCAGGGTCTGATTGACAGGATAAAAGAAGAGACCTTGCAGATTATCTTTAGAGTTCAGATGGTTCAGCCTGATGATATTCAGCGGATGCAAAGACCTAAAAACGAAAACCTGATTCTTTCCCACTCTGATGGTTCACAGGGAAAAGAGCCTGTAAAGCGTGCTGAACCAAAAATCGGAAGAAATGATCCATGTTCATGCGGTAGCGGCAAGAAGTATAAGAGGTGTTGTGGGGCTTAAAGAATAAAAAAGGTGAATATAATGATTACAGCTTTATACATACCACCTATAGCTTTAGCTTCACAAAATTTTAGCGGAGGAGAAAATTGAATCCAGAAAGCATGTGCATGGGTTGCATGACCAGAAAAATAATAGACACTCCAGTATGCCTATTATGCGATTATGATGAAAGCGAACGCCGAAGCCCTATTGTGCTTCAACACAGAACGCTTTTGGACAATCAGTATGTTGTGGGCAGAGTTCTTGGAAAGCCAGGAGGATTTGGCATCACCTATCTTGGGTGGGATACTCGTCTTGAAACAAAAGTAGCAATAAAAGAGTATCTGCCTCGCGATAATGTGGGGAGAGATTTAGACAGGCGAACAGTTGTTCCTCATTCAAGGGAAGATGGTGAGATATTCCGCTACGGACTTGATGCTTTTTTGCAGGAAGCCCGAACAGTTGCCAAATTTAACCATACCAATTTAGTGCGTGTGAGAACATTTTTTGAAGCCAATCGAACTGCCTATCTTGTAATGGATTATTATGATGGAATGTCTTTGGAGAGCTATATTATTTCAAAAGGTGGGAAACTATCTGAAACCTCAGCGTTAAATATAATGATACCCATTCTCAACGGTCTTAGTGACGTGCACGAAAAAGGTTTTCTCCATCGCGATATAAAACCGCAAAATATCTATCTAAGTAATGACGGAACACCGATTTTGCTTGATTTTGGTGCTGCACGTTTTGCAATGGGAGAACGAAGCCGCAGCCTGTCAGTTGTTCTTACCTCTGGTTATGCACCTTATGAGCAGTATCACCGTAAGGGAAAACAAGGAAAATGGACAGACATTTATGCCTGCGGTGCAACGCTTTATCGTATGGTTACAGGCAAAGCACCAATTGAAGCAACAGAACGCAAGGCTGATGATGAACTAATGCCCCCAAATATCTTTGCTCAGGTTTCAGCAAGTTTTACAAATGCAGTTATGCAGGCACTTGAGATGGAGCCTGAGGATCGTCCGCAATCTATTCAACAATTTAAGAATATACTGCTACAACAGACTCGGAAAGAGCCTGAGCGTAAAACTCCGTCAAATCAGGAAATTGAATCA
>CAXNND010000190.1:0-4764 GCA_964203105.1 Desulfamplus sp. | reverse complement strand
CAGCACATGTAGAAGTAGTAGCTTGCTGCAAGCATCAACATCCACCTGAATCGGTGGGGCAGTGTAAAATGAAGAGATGTTAAAATCAAAAAGAACAGGGCAAACTGTAGTGAATTAAATAGCATGGGAACTCGTCTTGTTTATTGCATTGAATTCTGATTTAGCCGATTTAACAGCTTCACTTTATTTCAAATGGCTCGCAGTCAATGTACCAGTTTTCAGGTGACAACGGCTCATTTGCAGCGGCACAGAATGAGTATTTACCTGTTGTCCAACCTGAAGTAATTGGCAAAGGCAGCGTATTGACAGGATACTGACCATTGACCGTAATGTTTGACTGGTATGGTATCATCTGATCCACAAGACTCGGGGTCTGTGGATATGCAAATGTCTGCAAATAACCTCGTGGATATATGATACCCACATAGAGATCGACTGTAGCCTTCCCGTTCATTGTAATGTCAAATCTGATATCTTCTGATACCTGATAAACCTCCTGATTCAGCTTGACAGACATATAGACAGCCTTGTTGATACCACCTGCGTTAACCTCTCCAAACACAATATCTGACCATTCTCCGTCAGAACCCTGAACCTGATAGACAATACGCCATTTTCCAGGCTGCTGAAAACTGTCATAAACGACCTCATAACGCTTCTGTGTTCGGCTATACTCAAGCTGCACCATCTTTTCACTGCTAAATATTGTATCTTCACCCTTGTATTCTGTTGATGAGAAACCCGGTGGCATAAGCACAGCCTTTACCATCTTGATCCGGTCATCCCCGCTCGGAGATGTTTCGACCCAGAGTGTCTCGGCAGCACTACCTTCAGGTATTGAAATTACAGGGTGAACTCTTGTGATGACAGGTGGTTCAGCAGCCTGAACTCCCTCTTTGCCAAGATAAACCGAAGATACTCTCACAGGATCAGTTGAGCTGTAAACTCCATCTGCATTGGCATCAATCCATGGGGACTGGCTGCCAAATATCTCGGGACTACCTTTTATCATCTCCTCAGCATCTTCAAATGCCTTTTTCAGGGTATTGCCCAATCTGAGGGTGCGGATAAACTTGTCAGAAAAGCTGCCAACCTCAACATTCCACGAGACTGTATTGTCATCAGCACTGGTGATTACGATCCTGTTCTCAACCCCTGAAAGTTCATCAAGAAAAGAGCCTGAATAGCAGGTATCAAGAATGATCAACTGCTGAACTCCAGCCGGTATAGAGCCAAGCAGCTCCTTTAGTTGTGAGGCTGAAATCTCATACTCTCTGGTTATCTTGAGAAAATCCTTGTCTGCATGTCCATGAACATAGAGGATAAACTGCCCACCCTGTGCGACTCCTGAGGCTGCTTTGGCAAAGGCTGACTTTAGATCATTTTCCGGCTCAAAAAGCGTATAGTCCAAACGATCATCATCAAGAGAACCATCATCAAGATAGCCATCCTCATCAATATCAGGAGCCTGCTGATTCATGTAGAGAATATCATCATCAGTAAAACCTCGCTGCTTCAAAAGACGATACATCTGCTGGCATAACTTGTTGCTGTAAGGATAAAGTGTTGTGGTTGCCCCACCACCTGCAAGTATAATTGCCTTGCCCATTCCTGATGATGTTTCCGTTTCCGGCTCTGGTTCAGGCTCGGGAGTTGTCTTTTCTATTATAATTGGTACAACATTGGACAATTCGCTCTTTTCTCCGCTCTTGTTATATGCCTTTACAGCAACGTAAAAGGCTGCCCCTTCAAATAGGGAGGCACTAAACTGATTGGTTGTACCTAAATCAGCACTTGCAAATGCCGATATGTCTATATTTTGTGGATCTGCACCTGTATATGTCGCATAAAAAAGGGTATAGCCATCTGCACCTTGAGGAGATGTCCATGAGAGGCTGACGTTGATTCCGCTAACAGTAGCTGTTAATGTCGGTGCCGCCGGAACAGGCAATGGTAATGGTGTGTCTGTTGCAAAAGTCGCTTTTACATTTTTATCACCTGTCATGGTAATAGTGACGGTGCTCTCTGTGCCAGAGGCATCTCCTGACCACCCCTTAAATTTGTAACCATCTTCTGAAGTTGCAGTTAAACTGACTGTCTCACCAATACTGTAGCTTTGCTTGTCAGGATTTTTCGTTACAGATCCTTTACCATCAGTCTCTACAGAGAGGGAGTAGGTGAGGAGTTCAAAATTTGCTGTTACTGTTTTGTTGCCGGTCATTGTTACTGTGGTGTCGGCTGTTGTGCCGGATGCGTCTCCTGACCAGCCTGTAAACTTGTAGCCGCCATCAGGCTTTGCTGTCAGTGTGACTATTTCATCAAGATTGTAAACCTCTTTTTTGGGATTTATGTTTACAACTCCGTGGATGGTGTTGACTGTGAGTCTAAACTGTAGAATTTGCTCTCCAGCCGCCTGAATTACAGCAACCTCTTTTGAGCTTATTGTTGCACCAGATGCTGTTACCTTGATCTTGCCGGTCCGTTTTGAAGTGGCAGTATTTGGAGCAAAGGTAAAATTAATCGTGCCGTTATTGACACCGATTGCACCCGAGGTTATCGTCAGCCAGTCGCTGCCAAGAGCTACCGATGCTGTCCAGTTCATGGTGCCTGTTCCTGTGTTGGAGACGTTGAACTTCCCATTACCAGTCTCTTTTGGAATATTGAGGATTTCAGGTGTGATGGAAATTATTGAATTTCCCACTTGCCCTAACCTGACTGCACGGACATAGTAATCATCTGTCTTAATGAGGCTGTAGTCGCTGCCGTAGTAGAAGTAGACACCCCACGCGTGGTCTATGTAGAAGGGGTCGTTAGAACTCGACAAATAATAGGATGAAAACGTATCTTCAAAGTAATTAATATCAATAGATGGATTATAATTACTTTTATCCACAAGAGTTCTGAGTTCTTCTATAGTTGGCAGACGCCAGTCAGAATATCCGGCAAAAGAGAGATTTTCGCAATAATCAAGGGCATTCTGCCAATTCATGTAAGCCCCTGTTTCCTGCTGCCACATCAGACCTGTAGATGAATCTGTAACTGTGCCATTGCCGTTATCAATATAAGCTGCATACAATGGACTTGCTCCAAAAAATAAAATTGTAGCAATGATTAACTTTTTCATGATTTATCTCCTATTATCCACAGAAGAACGCCCAGAGCTAAAGCTCCTGGCTAACTTTAACGAAGCCTCTTAAAGGGGGCTTTTTATGTATAAACAGGGGCTTTATTCATATTTAGACTTCTATAAAAGTTTTTGAAATAATTGACAATGTTTTTATGAAATTGTCTTCTTGAATTTTATTGATGCTGTTACGATAAATAAAATTGACAGAGCTGCCTGAGCTGTAATTTCAGGCCAGAGGGTCGATATTCCCACACCTTTCATCACAATGCCCCGCAAAATATAGAGAAACCACCGCATCGGATTTACAACCACTGCATACTGCACTATTTGTGGCATGTTGTGAATCGGAAACATGAACCCGCTCAACATTACGCATGGCATTAGAATCAGAAAACTTGTCAGCATTGCCTGTTGCTGGGTTTCAGAACCAGCACTGATTATAAGTGCAAGCCCCATGTTGCCGCACAGATAAACCCCTGCCAAAAGATAGAGAAGCAGAATGCTGCCCTTTACATGCACCCCAAACACAACAAAGGCAACGCAGAGCATTATTGTCATGGAGATATAGCCTGTAATCATGTAGGGAACTGTCTTGCCAAGTATAAATTCAATGCGGCGTATTGGTGTTACCATAACCTGTTCGATTGTGCCGATCTCCTTTTCCTTTACAATTCCAATGCTTGTCAAAAGCAGGCTGAAGATAAAAAGCATCACCGCTATGAGTGACGGGACAAAGTAGTATTTACTCTCCTGATTGGTGTTGAACCATGCACGGGCAACTGTTTCAATCCTGACAAGATTTTGAGTTACACCCTTGCTTTTAAGGCGATCCATCAAGATACTATTGCTATAGCTGCTGATAATTGTATTGGCATATCCAATCACAATGGCTGTACTGTTGTTGTCGGTTCCATCTGTGATCATCTGCACCTTTGCTGTCTTGCCTGCTGCAATATCCTCTGCAAATCCTGCCGGAATATGGAGAACCGCCCTTACATCTGCATGATCTAAAATCGGTGCTATCTCACTCATTGAATCAAGGTTTTGTGATATCTTGAAATAGCCTCCGGCAGTAAAGTTGCTGATCAACTCTCTTGAATCCTGGCTTTTGTCCATATCAAGAAGGGCTGTGCTGATATTCATAACATCTGTGGTAAGGGCAAATGCCATAATCATCATCTGTATGACAGGCAGACCAAATATCACAATCCTCATGCGAGGATCACGAAGCATCTGCAAAAACTCTTTTATAAGCATCTGTTTTATCCGGTGGAACATAATTTTCAATTTAATAATGCCTGAGCTTATACTGACATTGAGCAGCTTTAATTTATAGAAACTTGATATATTGAACATGTAGTTCCTCCCAAAAGCCTGATAAACTTTTTATGTAAATAATTGATACCATGTATTATACACTGCCACCTGCTTCAAATTTCATATACAAACATATTCATTTGACAATTCGCTTTCCGTTGACAGGCTTTCCAACCTGCAACTGGAATCCTGGTTGAGCAGTTTCAACCGATTGGCATTCATTCGTTGTAGCAATATGGCTTTAACCTGTTTATAAGGCATCCATCGACTTATCTCTGAGTCGTGTAATCTTGCTAAAACGTTTCGTGCAGCATTTACAT
>CAXNND010000189.1:0-4770 GCA_964203105.1 Desulfamplus sp. | reverse complement strand
TCACTATTTAAAAAATTACTGTTTTTTAAAATCTGGTTAATATTTAAAACCTGACTGCTGGCATTTTCACTGCTCTTCATAAAAAAACTCCAAGATGTTATAGTTTTATCTCTTTTTATATTCGTACGGGTTGATATTGATCTCAATTTCAGTCTCATCATCTAAAATCACAGAGACACTGCCATTGAGTACATTCTGTCGTATAACCCTTCCAGCCCCTTTTGGGGTATCTATTATTCTGCCCGGTTTTGGCAGTGCACTTTTCAGGGAAATGTATGTATCGTTTTCAAATGTTAGGCAGCACATGAGTCTTCCACAAAGACCTGATATTTTAGTTGGATTCAGCGAAAGTCCCTGTTCTTTCGCCATTTTAATGGATACTGGATCAAAATTATGAAGAAAAAGAGAGCAGCATATCTCTCTGCCACACCTTCCAATACCGCCGCACTGTTTGGATTGATTTCTTATGCCAACCTGCCTCATTTCAATGCGTATACGAAACTCTTTAACCAGCATCTTCACAAGCTCTCTAAAGTCAACCCGTCCGTCAGCCGTATAAAAAAAGGTGAGCTTTGTTGTGTCAAATGTGCTTTCAACAGAAAAGAGGTTCATCTTTATATCAAGACTCTTGATACATTCAAGGCAGAAGTTGTGTGCATTCTGTTCAAGCACTCTGTTTTCTTCTCTTTTACGGAAATCCTCGGTAGTTGCAATACGGAAAATCTGTTTGAGATTTCTTCTGTTCTCAGGGTCTTCATAGTTTTCCGGTGGTATTGTTACAATACCCAGCCCAAGCCCTTGTTCTGTTTCAACAATAACGCTGTCACCAACCTGTAGGACAAAGGCACCACTGTCAAAATCATATATTTTACCGGCAGGTTTAAACCGTACGCCTGCAACTTTGGTCATAATTGAACTCCTAATTAGGTCTTGGGATTAGAGTGAGAAAAAATTGCTCCAATATCAGACGGACAGATGCATTTGTTTGCAATTTTGTTTCAACTCCATGGAGAGCTTCAAGTGCCATAAGAGGGTATCTCTCAGGTAGGCTCTCTGAAATATCTGACATCGTATTTACAAAATCAGGATTAACAATATGATCTGAATTAAAACCATCCTCTGCATTGTCAGTAGATTCTTGATTTTGATTTCTTCTGTATCTCACAAGTGCCATATCCCTTAACCAAAGCTTCACAAGTGTAAGAGAGTCCTCTATAAGTGGAGTCTCCTTACTCAATTTTTCAGCCAGAATAAGAGCATATAAAAACTGTGACCCGCTTTTTTGATTTGGTTTTATAAGTATAACAAGCTGATTGATAAGCCATCTACGCCTTTTGATCCAGTCAACTTCTCCACTTTGCTTTGAAATTGTTTCAGCAGTTGTTTCGCTTGACATATCAGCCTTTTTCACATTTGCAAACATCATGGCTTTCTCAATATTGCCGTTGGATGACCTTGCCGCTATAGTGGCAACTGAAGGGGTGACGTTACACTGATGAATAAGAAGCTGCATCAGATCCTTTATGGAAGGTGGTCTGAACCTTAAATGTTGACATCTTGAAATGACAGTTGGTAGCAGATCATTGAGTCCCCTTGCAAGAAGAAGAAAAAATGTCCGTTCTGGAGGCTCTTCTAAAATTTTCAAAAGGGAGTTTGCAGCCTCCTGGTTCATTGTGTGGGCCTCCTCTATAATAACCATCCGCATCTTGGCCTCATGGGGTTTTGATGCAGTTGCGGCAGAAAGTGCCCTTATCTGTACAATTTTGATTACAGATTTTTCAGGTTCAGGGGTAACAGTGATTATATCAGGGTGCATTCCGGCATCAATTTTTGTACATGATCTGCACTTGTTGCATGGAAGGCACTCTTCTAATACAGTATCTATGTTCAGAGTTTCTGATTCATTGTTTTTTTGTGGATAACCTGATGCTGCTCCTCTGTTCAGGCAGTTTATTGTTTTGATAAATGTGAATGCAGCCTTTTTTTTTTCCTGGCTGCAGTTGCCTGTAAAGAGAAGAGCATTTGGTATTTTATTATTCAAGATGATGGAGTTTAACTCATTTACAGGATTCATCTGCAATGATCCCTTTTACCTGCTTTATCCCCAGTTGCCACGAAATGCATAGTTGGAGCTTTTACATGATTTCTAAATCAGCCTTTTTCCTTGTCAACCATCTCTTTCAACTCTTTACCGCACTTGAAGAATGGAAGTTTTTTTGGTGGTATTGTAACTTTATCACCTGTTTTAGGATTTCTTCCAGTATAACTTTCGTACTCTTTGATAAAAAAACTGCATAGACCACGGATCTCAACTCTCTCTCCCCTGGCAAGTGCATTTGTCAAAGATTCAAAAAAAGTTTCCACCACATCAGCGGCTTCTGTTTTTGTAAGCCCAGACTTTTGTTTCAAAGCAGAAATAAGTTCAAGTTTGTTCATAAATCCTCATTTATCATGTTAATTCAGGGGAATGGGTGGTTCATCAGCATACCAACTGCCTGAAACCAGTGAAAATAAAAACAACTTCAGGAAAAAAACAATGAAAGCAACTCTTTAAATAAATTTTAACAATATGTCAAGGGGTTATAAAAGTATAGGTGGTAGTCGTTCAAGGTCATCAGCATCTACTTCAACACCAGCAAACTGCCCTAAAGCTTCCACTCTTATGATAACTCGCCCCTTTCCCTTGTGGGTTAGAAACTCTCCTTTTACTCCGGACATTGGACCATTGATAACAACAACAGCCTCTCCTTGCTCAAGGGTTGAAGTTGCCCCTGTGATAAGACCATATCCTGTAGAGGTAATGATTTTGAGCGATTCAATATGCTGTTCAGATACAGGTATGGGTACAGATTGTGAGCCAAGAAGACGTACAGCCCCTACTGTCCTAACCACATTAAGGTGTTCACCTGGATCAAGGGATATTTTGACAAACAGGTAGCCTGGGAAGAGTGGCACATCAATCATTTTTGTCCGATCTTTACGCCTGCTTTGCACCTTGATCTTAGGGAAAAATATATCAATGGATTTTTTCTGAATAGCCTCTGTGACAACATTTTCAAAACGACTTCTTGTTAGAAGTGCGTACCATTTCTTTCCCAATATCATCTCTATTGTTGACTCCCCTTTTTTTCTGATATCACTTTTTCCCAAACTCTCCTACCCCACGCAGGTTTACTATTAATGACAATGATCTATCTTCTGTGTTCTCAGAATATGATAACCTCATTGACCAACATGGCCTGTCAAGATAAAACCCTGTATGAGATTCAATGTTTTTATTTTCAGCCAGGCTATGCTCGCATATAAAAAATATATTAATTGCATCAGTAATTTTTGTACTTAGGCTTGCAAAAAGAGATTCAGACGGGAGTGAGTCAAAATTATATGTCAGAGATTCAGAGGAGGAGATGAGAGATTCAAATAATGGATAGTCAGATTGATATCGTTCGTATCTGTACCATACCTCAAGTGCATCACCTCTTGTATCTCTGATTGTCATGCCGGAATCATGGGAGCTAAAACGGTTATCGTACGGTGACCATTTTACGTTGCTGTTAATCGAAAACAGGGATGAAGGAGAAAATTCGATCTTTGCTGAAACATCGGAAAAAGACCGGCCTTCCTGAAAAGAGGGTTCATCAGTATTGAGCAGTCGGCTTAAATCTGTCAGAGTGTCAGAATTCAATAATTTGCCTGAGTAAAAGGGTTGGTCATAATCAGACATTGCATCTGAGTTTAAAATCGTGTCAGCGTTCAAAAGTCTTTCTGGTTCTGTTGTGTTTATCCGATAGCTTTGACATATCTCAACCCATGCAAATTCATTGTAACCTCTCTTTTTATTACGGGAGGTGAGTCGGTTTCCAAGACTCCATGTGATAAAATTTCTCTCGTCAATATAATCAAGCTCATCAAAGTAGGGCAGATGATCCTGATTTACCCCTGGAATAAACGAGTATTCAATTTTGGGTATGATCTCATGCTTTATCTTTTCTACAGCTTTATTTTCGTCAACTTTGGGATAAAATTTATCTTTGGTATTATTAATTTTGTTGTCACTATTTTTGCTGCCAATATTGTTATTGTCAGCAACTTTATCACCAATATTAAATACCCTTGAGAGTTTTGTGGATAGCTCCAAATTCAAGTCAACCATCTCCCTGTGGTTAAGGTTCGATATTTGATCCTGGGTCAATTGCGAAATTGCCGTTGGAGTATTTTCCATATTTAGAGTTGCAGTTCCCCCATTTTTCATACCATTATCAGAGTTATCTGCATACCATAATGTCTGACGAAAACCTGCCGAAGGTTCGATGTAAAATGGACCGAGTTTAACTGGCATATAAACCCTTGGGAATATATCTGTACGGTGTCCTTTAAGTAGTGGTTCAGCACTGAAAAGGGTGGAGTGAAAACTCTCGCCACTATTATGCCTGTAAAGGTATCCAGATGTATCCTGTCTGTAAAAGTAACGGTATTCAGAGTCAAAATCACAATAAAACGGAGTTTTGCCAACTTGTTGCTTTACTGTATTGAACTCAATGGAGGGCAGCTTCTGGAGCGTAGTATCCTTACTGCTGGCATACTCATTACCACTGTTCTCTCTTGCCGCAACATTGTCAAACCACTGTGCTCCGATGTTAAGAGCTGCACCTCTCCATGTCCGGTTTATATTCAGACTGTTTTCCCGTGTGCTATCATCATATTCATCAATGGTTCTGCCAAAAGTTTTGCTGAAATATCTGCTCACACTGTCAAAACCGGTAAAGCCAT
>CAXNND010000188.1:0-4810 GCA_964203105.1 Desulfamplus sp. | reverse complement strand
GGTATGCCCTGAACATTCCCGACACCACAATGGTCAACATATTCACGATCGCAGAGTGTCGGATAGACAAACCTCAACTGCTCAACCTTCTGAAAAAAGTGGATGAGCCTGGATATGCAGTCTGCTCTCCAGATCTTCTCGAACATTTTTTTGACGGATTGATCCTGTATAACAGAGGCAGCCGCTCTGACTCTACAGATTCAGGTGATAAATCTGTAGATAACGGGGATGATGGAGAACGAACTTTACCTATGCAGGAGAAAAATATCTGGA
Organism: Desulfamplus sp.; assembly: GCA_964203105.1. Lineage (GTDB taxonomy): Bacteria > Desulfobacterota > Desulfobacteria > Desulfobacterales > Desulfobacteraceae > Desulfamplus. The sequence continues at coordinate 4,537 of CAXNND010000188.1, read as the reverse complement.
AGAGCCAGAAGAGTAACCCTCCGCAATCGCTTAGCAACAATGCCATCCTTAAAAAGATAAGAGTCGCCCTTGATCTAAAGCAGGAGGATATGATGAAAATTTTCAGGCTTGGGAAAGTTAGGATGGCAAAGGGTGAGTTCACAGCACTATTCAGAAAGGAGGGGCATAAAAATTACAAGGAGTGTGGAGACCAGTATCTGAGAAAGTTTTTACAGGGTCTTGCTCTGAGGCATAGAATGTAATAACCAAAACTCTTCTATGAGAAATTCCAAGGCTCTATTTCTAATGGCTTACATCCCCTACCCTAAAGGGATAGGGGTTTTACGCCATTCTTATAAATTGTTATAGCCATTTTCAATGAGTTATTCAAAAATCATTTGAATAAACAATTTGATTCAACTTCTCCTTTCTGTTTAATATTTCACATTTATTAATACCTTCGCCAATTTTTGTCCCGCTTTAAAATGCGACAAGGTATTTTACAAGTGTTTCTGAAAAAGTCTTTTAATTACTACGGTCTTATTTTATTTGAAATGCAAAATATTTTATTTTCAGAGATAATCTATAAAATTATACGCCTAATAATTGCTGGAATTTTTATCTACTCAGGCTGGATAAAACTCAAAGATTTATCATCTTTTGTATCAGTTATTCATGCCTTTGGATTAGTGCCAGGACAACTTAGAGGCATTACTGCTCTTTTTATATCATCTGCAGAACTGATTATAGGGATTGGATTGATTCTTGATATTAAAGGCTCATTAACCGCTGTTTTCTCAATGCTCATAATGTTCATGATTGTTTTAATATATGGTATCCGAATGGGATTTGATATTGATTGCGGCTGTTTTGGCAGTGAAGATCCCGTTGGAACTGCATTTCATGGCTTACGATCTTCGTTAGTCAGAGATGTTATATTTGTTTTATCTGTTATTTACCTTTATGTATGGCGGAAAATAAATCAGTTTGAGCCTGTTTCCATTTTTGGTTATTGGAAACAGTTTGTATTTAAAAGATAATATTTTTTTTGTTCGTATTATTTTAACAAAAGTATTTTATCAAAGGAGAGTTTCAAAACAATGAAATCTGTAAAAAGCATTTCTTCAAAAGTAGTATCGTTATTCACATTAACAGTATGTTGTGCTCTATTTGCAATCCCTGCCAACGCATTTCTTGATGACAAATTCAAACAAGAGGTAGAGACTGAAAAAGTTGCTGTAAAACTTGTCCGTGATGTTCAAAAATCAGGCTATGATCTTGTAACCACAGAAGAGCTTAAAAGCTGGATGGACAGCAAAAAAAAGATGGTTATTGTTGACACCATGCCGTATGAAGATAGTTATAAAAAAGCACATATTCCTGATGCTGTTCAATTTCTCTTTCCAATTCCTGATATGAATATCTGGGACACAAAAGAGACCGCTGGAAAAACAGAAGAAGATTTTAAAAAACTTTTAGGCGGTGATCTTAATAAGACTATTGTAATTTACTGCGGATTTGTTAAATGTACCAGAAGCCATAACGGTGCTGTATGGGCAAAGAAACTTGGTTATAAAAATGTTTATCGCTATTCTGGCGGAATATTTGCATGGAAAGGTGCTGGTTTTGAATCAGCAGAGGTCAAGTAGAAGAGAATATAGTTTATGAATCTTGATTATATATTGAAAAAATCACAAGACGGCAATGTGTTGTCACGTAACGAGCTTGTCTATCTGCTTGGTCTATCACCAGACTGTATTGAAACTTACATGGTCATGGCAGAGGCAAATAGAGTATCCAAAGAGGTGTCAAACGGAAAAGCAGAAGTTCAAGCTCAATTTGCCGTTAACCTTGCACCGTGCAACTGTGGGTGTCTTTTTTGTTCGTTTGCCAAAGTCAATGGCGTTTTTAAGGAGTCAACACAGATAACTGTAGAGCAAGCAATCTCTTATGCTCTTCAGTTTGAAGTTGATGGTGCAAATGCTATATTTATGATGTCAACAGCACAGTATCCATTTGAACAGTTTTTGGAAATTTCAAACGAGGTTAAAAAAAGTCTGAAACCTGAAACAACACTGATTGCAAATGTTGGGGATCAATCTTTAAAAAGTGCTTTAAGGCTTAAAGATGCTGGATTTGATGGAGTTTATCATGCACTTCGTCTCAGAGAGGGAATTGACACCAATCTTACTATAGACTCAAGAAAACAGAGCATATTCAATTTTAAAGAGGCAGGGCTTGAAGTGGGAACTTGTGTAGAGCCGGTAGGACCAGAACACAGCAGCGAAGAATTAGCTGATATGATTGAATTTACCGCATCTTTTAATCCAGCATTTAGTGGTGCAGCAAGAAGGATTTCCATACCAGGAACTAAAATATCTGAACGAGGAATGATAAGCGAACTTCGTATGGCACAGATAGTAGCTGTTACCAGATTGGGTATGCCGCGTACTGTTAAAGGCAACTGCACACATGAACCTTGCTCTTTAGGTGCTATTGCTGGAGCAAACCTTTTCTGGGCTGAGGTTGGTGCTAATCCTCGGGATATTGAAGAGAAAACAGAAGAGGGCAGAGGCGAAACTGTAAAAAGTTGTCAAACTATTTTTCAAGAGAGTAATTGGGACGTATTGAAAGGTAACTCTTGCTACTATAAACAAAGATAGGTGTATCTTTGTTTTCATTTATAATACCAGTCTTGTATGAAGGCTCGTCTATAAAAGATCGGATTGAGCAGCTATATCAGCAATTTTCAACTGATTCTGCTCAATTACGTTCTGCTCAAGTAAGTTCGGATCAGACGATTAAAAATTGCTTTGAAATCATTGTGGTGGATGGTGATCCTAAGGGAAGCACTATCCACCATATTATCTCATTTTATAATTCTAATGAACAACCTAATAAACAAATTGTTTTACCTATCTATCCTAAAATAAAATTGAGCACAAGTAACCCAGGACGTGGAACTCAGATGAATGCAGGTTCACAGATCGCAGATGGAGATATCCTCATTTTTTTACATGCAGATACCCAACTACCTTCAGACAGCTTGGACTATATCAGCAAAATAATAAAAACGGGTAAATACAAATCTGGTGCATTCAGATTACGGTTTGACAGCCAACGCAAAATTTACAGATTAATTGAATTTTTTGCATCATTACGCTGCCGTCTTACACGTATCCCTTACGGAGATCAGGCGATATTTATAAAAAAAACATATTTTGGAAAAATTGGAGGATTTGCAGAGATTCCAATTATGGAAGATATTTATCTGATGCAAAGAATCAGGCAGCGTGGAGATAAGATTTATATCAGCTCAAAATGCGTTAAAACATCACCCAGAAGATGGGAAAAAGAGGGAATTATCTATTGCGTTATCCGCTCGTCAATTTTGGCATTGCTTTTCAGGCTTGGAGTACCACCGCATCGTCTGTTGAAATATTATAAGATTTTTCGTAATGAAACCTCAAATCGGAAATAGAGTGTTAATTTTATTGCAACATTTGTACAATCAACCAGGAATTGTTCAATGCAAAACGAATGCCTTATATTTTATGTTAAACTGCCGAAAGAGGGGTACGTCAAAACCCGTCTTGCTCAAGATATTGGCAACGAACATGCTGTTAATTTATATCGCTGTTTTATTTTAGATTTAACATCTACCCTCCAAAAATTATCTCAAGATGTAATTTTTTGTTACTCACCGCAAGATGCAGAATCCTTCTTTCGTTCATGGCTTGGAGACAAATTTGATTCATCGTTTGGGCATAATGGGTTTAATTATGTTCCACAATCAGACGCTGATTTGGGAACAAGAATGAGACACTCATTTGAACAGGCATTTAAAAATGGATATAAACGAGCTGTTCTGATTGGCAGCGATTCGCCTGATTTACCAAAAGAAATTTTAGAACTGGCATTTGTAAAACTTAAAACTTATGATGCTGTAATAGGTCCTGCAACTGACGGAGGATACTGGTTGATCGGTTTTAACTCTAAAGGTTTTTGCCCAAGCGTGTTTGAACAAATTTCGTGGAGTAGTGAAACTGTGTTTGGAGAGACCATGAAAAAATTAAGCCAGACAAAAAGCAGTGTTGCACTCTTACCAAAGTGGATAGACATTGACAACTATGATGCACTGTTTAGATGGTATGAAAGCCAAAAACCTTTATCTACAAACGGCTCTTACACACTCTCATATATGTTTGTAAAATCAAAGCTGTTAAAGGTGCAGCCATAATCATAAATGAAATTGTTGTATCTTCTATCCAATCGCCTGTGAGTTTATAGAGGATAAGAACCTTATATGATAGAATGACAGACCAGCTTAAAGTCACTCCGGCTATATTAAATTTACTATTAAGAGCAAATGGAAGCAGTGCCGCAAGATATAAACCATACCAAGGATAGAGAGTTGGAGTGAGGATAATCCATGCAAGAGCTATCATAAACAGTGTATATGTTAATATATTCAGCCCGCCGCCTCTATCATCACTGTTTAAAAAAATATTTTTAAAAAACCGAAAGAAGACGATAGAATATAAAACAGTGAATAACA
>CAXNND010000187.1:0-4812 GCA_964203105.1 Desulfamplus sp. | reverse complement strand
TCCATTAACGGCTTTAAATCCAACCATTACCCTGATTTTATCGTAGTTACCAATTCTGGCAGAGTTGTTGTTATTGAGACTAAAGGAGATGACAGGGATAATTCTGACAGTGAGGCTAAAAACAGACTTGGCAGAACATGGGCAAACATGGCTGGAAAAAATTACAAATATTTTATGGTTTTTGACAGGCAATACATGGAAGATACTTTAACATTGGAGCAATTAAAAGACAGGCTGAAAGAGTTGTAATAAGTCAGGAGTTTTAGCAACAGCAACAATATTGTTTTTGATACTTAAGAAACTTACAAAGGAATAAATCATGGAAACAACAACACTAAAAACAACCCCACTTAATAGTTGGCACAGATCAAACGGTGCTAACATGGCAAACTTTGGCGGTTTTGACATGCCCCTGTGGTATGAAACTGGCGTAAAACTTGAGCATCTTGCAGTTGTTGAATCTGCTGGAATATTTGACACAAGCCACATGGCGTGTGTTTTGGTTACTGGTAAAGATGCGTTTAATCTTTTACAGCTTTGCCACACAAGAGATATTACGTCTTTGCAAGATGGACGCTGTGTTTATGGTGCAGTGCTTAACGAAAAAGGTCATGTAATTGATGACGCTATTGTTTATCGTTTTGATTCAACAAATTACATGGTCTGCGTAAATGCTGGAATGGGTGGAATAGTTGCAAGCCATCTGCAAAATCACGAATCAACGATTAATGCGGCTCTTGAAAAAATTTGCGATGTAAATGTTTCTGACCTTTCTGAAAAAGTTGCCAAAATGGATATTCAGGGCAAAAATTCAATAAAAATTCTAAGGAAAGTTCTTGATCCTGCTTGCTTAGATACGCTTTTTAAGAAAATGCCCTATTTTTCTTTTAAAGGCAATTTGAACCCTGATTCAAAAGTGAAACTAAAAAACGGAACCCCGCTTCTTTTATCCCGTTCTGGTTATACTGGCGAATTTGGATTTGAAATCTTTATATCTCCTGATGCAATAGTAGAGCTTTGGCAGGATATTCTTGAAGCTGGAAAAGAGTATAACTTGGTTGCCTGCGGTCTTGGTGCAAGAGACTCTTTAAGGGCTGGGGCTGTGCTTCCTCTGTCTCATCAGGATATTGGTGGCTGGAAATTTATAAATACTCCTTGGGATTTTGCACTTCCTTATAATGCAGACAAAACTGGTTTTACTAAATCGTTTATTGGTTGTGATGCTATTATTAATTCTGAAGAGGTTAAATACACCTATCCGTTTGTTGGTGAAGATTTAAGAAAAATCGGTGCTGGTGCTGATTCTCAAGTTCTTGATAGTAGCGGAAATGTAATTGGAACGGTTCTTACCTGTGCAACAGACATGGCAATTGGCTGGCACAACAACAGTATGATTTACAGCGTTGTATCGCCAAATCTGCCTGAAGGCTTTAAAGCAAAAGGGATAAGTTGCGGATTTGTTCTTGTTGACCGAAAACTTGATGTTGGAACTAAACTTGTTCTTCAGGAGAAAAAGAGAAAGATTAATGTAATGGTTGTAAATGATGTAAGACCAGATAGAACAGCAAGACTTAAACTCTCTGTGTTTTTATAATTGTTCCATCAGATATCCTGTTCACAGGTTTGATTTATAGCCAAGAATTGACAACTTTTTAAAAGTTGTCAATTCTATAACCTATAACTGCTATAACCTAATAAACAATCAATAAAAATGGAAATTAAGGGGGCTATTATGTCAACAGCATTAATGAAAAAATATATTACAAGTGATGAGCTGCCGTTAATATGGCAGAAAGAGATTAATGCCAAACCTGAAGAACTTTTTTATATAACGATTAATAAAGCTGAAGACGTTGATTGTGATGATGATGGAAATATTATGCCTCCAGAGAGTCAAATCAGCGAAAAATTAGTTAAAGCAGTTCAAGCAAGTGAAGAGGATATAAAACAAGGACGGTTTGTTATCTGTAATTCTAAAGGGGAAAGAGACGCTTTATTTAATAAAATCTGGGGTCAAGATGAGTAATTACAGAGATAAGTATGCAGAAAGTTTTTTAGCTGAAAATCCTCACCACTACAAACCGCTTAGGAATGTTCTTAAAAATAAGAGACGTGTCCACATAGGAAATTTTGTATTAATTTTTGAGATTTTAGAAGAAGACAAAATAGTTGTTTTTCATACATTCAAACACCATGACGAAGCATATTAAAGGAGACAATTAAAATGAAAGAGATAAGCGAACTTAATCTGCCGGAAAATTTAAAGTATTCAGATTCCCATGAATGGGCAGGAGTTGAAGGAGATGTTGTAACCATTGGCATTGATGACTATGCTCAGGATCAGTTGGGGGAGGTTGTTTTTGTCGAAGTTCCTGAAGTTGGGGCAACATTTTCAAAAGGAGATCAGTTTGGAACAGTGGAGTCTGTAAAAGCGGTCTCTGAAATCTATACCCCTGTCGCAGGAGAGGTAGTTGCAGTTAATGAAACACTTTCTGATGCACCGGAACTCATCAATAATTCACCTTACGAGAACGGATGGATAATCAAAATAAAAACTGATGATCTTACAGAACTTGACACCCTCAAGAACAAATCAGCATATCTTGCAATGCTGAAAGGATGATTGCCATGCAATATCTTTCCAATCCCATGCGTTATCTTCCGCACACAGAGCAAGATATCAAGGAGATGCTTGCCGTAACAGGGCACAAATCCTTAGACGATCTTTTTCCGACAATTCCGGCAGATTATCGTGTTAAAAAAGAGATGTGTCTGCCAAAGCCTTTGACAGAGTGGGAACTTAATGCCCATATATCAGAGCTTGCTTCAAAGAATGCAGCATTTCCTTTACAAAAAGTTTTTATTGGGGCTGGCAGCTATCCTCACCATATCCCTTCAATCATACCCTATCTGATATCCCGCTCCGAGTTTATGACTGCCTACACACCATATCAGCCAGAAATTAGTCAAGGCACATTGCAGGGAATCTATGAATTTCAGACCATGATAACAGAACTTTTAGGAACAGAGGTTGCTACAGCATCCCACTATGATGGTGGCACTGCCCTTGCTGAGGCTCTTCTTATTTCACTTCGTAAAAAGAAAGGCATTAAAAAAGTTGCTGTCTCATCTTTAGTTCACCCGCACCACAGACAGATTATCAAAACCTACCTTGAACCTGCCGGATACAAGATGGTTGAGTTGCCAGCAAAAGCAGATGGAACAACTGATTTATCTTGTTTTAATGGTATTAATAAATCATCTCTTGATGGTATGGATAAATCGCCTGTTGATGATATAAATGATATTGCTGCAATTGCTGTTCAATCTCCAAATTTTTTTGGGTGCATTGAAGACATTGCAAAGGTTAAAGCAATTGCGGAAGCTAAAAAAATTATGTGTATTGCATCATTTACAGAGGCACTTGCTTACGGACTCTTAAAAAAACCAGGTCAACTTGGTGCTGATATTGTGGTTGGTGAAGGGCAAAGCCTTGGAATTGCCCAGTCTTTTGGGGGTCCTGGTTTAGGGATTATGACAAGTAGCAAGCAGTATGTTCGAGACCTTCCGGGTCGTCTTGTTGGTCGGACAAAGGACAGACGCGGGGAAGATGGTTTTGTTCTGACACTCTCCACAAGAGAGCAGCACATAAAAAGAGAGAAGGCAAGCTCCAATATTTGTTCAAATAATGGTCTTAATGCCATGACTGCTGGAATCTATTTGGCAACAGTCGGGAAAATTGGAATAAGAAAAATTGCACAGTTGAACCATGACAAGGCAATGTTTTTGAAAACAAAACTTGAAGAAGCTGGGTTTAAAATCCCATTTTCAGCCCCGTTCTTTAATGAGTTTGTGGCAAAGGCACCAGAAGGGTTTGCGGAAAAAAGGGAATCTTTAAAGAAAAAAGGAATTGTAGCTGGACTTAGTATTGAAAAATATTATCCAAACAAACAATGTAAACAAAACGGGCAATGTTTTAATCAAGAACTTAAAAACCACTACCTTTTCTGTGCAACCGAGGTCTTTTCCAAAGATGATATTGAAACGCTTGCAAAGGAGTTAAAATAATGAAGAAACAGATTATAACTTCTATAAAATTTTACGAATCAGTCAATGCTCTTCTGGAGGTGAAGTGATGGAAGAGCAGAATACATGCAGAGGCGGATTTCAAAATTGCCTTAACGCACAGCAGACCGCAGCAAGCGGGCTTATATTTAAAGAGAGATTTTTATGGGAAAAGAGCCGTGAAGGCAGATGTGCCATCTCTATTCCAACACAAGATGTTGAAGAGTCTCTTCTCGATCCTGAACTTACAGGTGATGCACCTGAATTGCCCCAGTTGAGCGAACTGGATGTTGTCCGCCACTACACACGCCTCTCTCAATGGAATTTTGGTGTTGATTCTGGCATGTACCCACTTGGCTCATGCACAATGAAATACAACCCCAAAACCAACGAGGTTCAGGCAGCACGTCCAGGATTTGCATCTGCCCATCCACTTTTAGATGAGGATCTGTGCCAGGGTGCTCTTGAGATGATGTATAACTTAGAGCAGTATCTTGCAGAGATTACCGGAATGGATGCTGTAACTCTCCAGCCCGCAGCAGGTGCTCATGGCGAGCTTGCTGGTATGCTTGCAATTCATGCGTATCATGCAAAAAAGGGGCATCAAAGAAAAAAGATAATTATTCCAGATACTGCACATGGAACAAATCCTGCCAGTGCCTCACTTTGCGGATATGAGTCTGTAAATATTCACTCGGGAGATGACGGTATTCTCACACCTGAAGCTGTAGCTGCTGTGATGGATGA
>CAXNND010000186.1:0-4815 GCA_964203105.1 Desulfamplus sp. | reverse complement strand
CACTTTCATTGCGTCAAATGTTTTTACATCGTTATACAAAAGAGAACTCAGAAACAAAATAGTTGCATCCCATGCACGAGGATGAAGTTTTGGCACAATGGCTGTAGATTCCATCTCTTCAAGGTGAAGTTCTAAGGAGATACACATATAGCGATCCTTATCATTGGAGCTGAGTTTATTTAGATTAACAACTATTGGTTTCATGGGAATTACAGGTGTTATAACAGCGACTCCTTCATCAGCCTTTTTCTTATCTTTCTCAATACGGGCTTTAGTCCAGGTGATGAGCCGTGAATTGGGATACTTTAATGTTACTGATTTCTTATCTATAGCAACTATTTCGAGGATAATTGTTCCTGTTGACCACACATCCTCCATATCAGAAGTTAATATGGTAAAAGTAATTTTTTTATCGTCATCAAGATGCCATGTGCCTGATGCCCCCCCTTTACGCTCAACTATTTTTGATGTAGCACCTTCAACTCTGAGGTCAGATGACCAGTTACCATTACCTCTTATAATCAAAAGTGTATATACTCTGTTGTTATAGCGACTCCAACTACCCAGAAGAAGCTCTGCTGTTGGAGAAAGTGCAACTTCTGGAGCAGGTTCATCTTTAGCATCTGCATAATCACTGTCAATAATTTGTATTATTATTGATAATATAATAATAGATATTGTCACAAATAGATTTAGTGTTGAAACCAATTTTCTATCCATAAACCACCTTTAAATAAAAAAGGGCACCTCCGTAGAAATACCCTTTTAAAACCGGCTGCCAAATTTATCAGACTTAGCTGGCATGTAATATCAAAAAAAGATCAGGAACAGCATTTGCCGCTGGTTCCACAGCTTGAACAGGAAGAGTCTCCAAAATCAATTTTGCAATCTAATTTGAATCCCATGCCTGTAAAGTCAATTTTAATCAATTTTGCCTGTTTCATGAACTCTTTGTCAACAACGAACTGAAACCCTTTGACGTCATAAGTATCATCATTTTTTTTAGGCTCATCCAGAGCCATAGCAAGGGATGGACCACCTCACCCGCCTGAATTCAGGAAAATTCTGATGGGGGAGACCTCCTTGCCACTGAAATATTCCTCGATCTGCGTTTTTGCAGCATTTGTCATGTCAATCATAATAGATTCTCCTTAAATATTGATATTTTATACAGCACGTTTTTTTTAAATAACCTGTGCTTATGTCAGATTATCTTAACCATACTGGTCTCTCTTGTCAAGCAGTCTGAAATCTGAAAATTACTGCATTGATTTGACAACTTATAGCGTACCCAGTTTTTTTTCAACGTATAATTCGGGAAGATCACCTGAATTGCTTGTAGATGTACAAAAGGTTTTTTGTATTATCCAACGCAGAAGCTAAAAAGCCTCAAACCCCACCATCTGGTTAAACTCCTCGTATCCACCGGCAAGAACCAGATCCCCTTTGCCCTCAAAAACCCCTGCAAGCCTAATCACACTCACCGTGCCGCCGATGTTTATAGTTGCTATTGCATCAGCACCATCATTGGTAAACATGTAGTCAGCAGCCGGATTGCCTGAATCCCGAACCCCTGAGACTTCAATCGTGTCATCTGCTCCAAAGCCTGTGATCACAACATTGCTTGCAACTGCTGGATCTTCAATAAATGTGAAGCTGCCACCAGAGGCATCAAATGTCTGTGCCTCTGCAAGTGTGCCAGAATCAATGGAGAGCCTCTGCGATTCCGGTTCAGGAACAACAACCACAGCCTCTTCAGGCGAGACTGCAAACACAGGAAAAGGAGTGTTGGACTGGTCAATATTGTTGTCAATGTGAAATGTGAGGGCTGTAATTCCATCTGATGCCATCCTGATTTTGAGAGAGCTGTATGTCACATCTGCCCACTCTGCCGGATATTTGTCCTTATAATATTGGAGCACATTGTTGATATAGTCAGATTCATCAAACAGGTTGGAGGGGTTGATATCCTCTGCAGCACCAACATTGAGGTAGTGCAGATAGGGGTCTGTCTGCTCAAGGCTTTTGGTGTCTGACGGGTGCTTTTTCTGCCATGCAAGTCTGTATTCGTCAGGTTTAAAGTAGCTGTTTGGAGATAGTCCAAGTCCCCATCCCTCTGTCTGGTAGTGCTCCTCAGGATCTATGCCTAACTCCTGGGCTATGGAGAGTATATCAGCCACTGTTTTGTCCTGCCACTGTTGCAACTGCTGCTTTATGTAGGCGAGCAGCCCGTTGAGGTAATCATTTTGATTGAATCCCTTTAACTTCATGTTGTTTTTTTATGCCCCTTTCTTTTTCATGCCTGCGGCAGGATTTTTTATTCTTGACCGGTTTAATGACATTGTCTATTCTGCAAAACAATATAAATTATATTACTTATAAGGGAGGATGGCAAATGAAAACCTTGGAACGTTATTCCCGCAATTTTAATACATTAACGAACGAGGATCAGTCTGTGCTGGGCAACTCCAGAGTGTGCATTGCTGGTCTGGGCGGACTTGGCGGTGCAGTGGCAGAGATGCTTGCCCGCGTTGGTGTTGGCTATCTCTATCTTGTGGATGGAGATGTTTTTACAATAAGCAACCTCAACAGACAAATTTTATGCACAGAGGCATTGGTTGGTTCTGCCAAGGCAGATGTCGCACTAAAGAGGGTCAAGGATATAAACTCGACCATTCAGGTGAGAAGTTTCAAGCGGTTTCTCACATCAAAAAACTGCGGCGAAATATTTGATATGGTTGATGTTGTGGTTGATTGTCTTGACTCAATTGATGACAGGTTCATGCTTGAGGCTGCTGCCCGCAAATCCTCAATTCCTCTGGTATCAGGTGCAATTGCCGGTTTGTCAGGTCAGGTGACAACAATATTTCCGCAGGACAATGGCTTTGAGCTTATCTATGGGAAAAACTACGAAAAAAACATTAGGGGTATTGAGACCAGGGTTGGTAACCTCTCGTTCTGTGCCATGTTTGTTGCAGCGATAGAGGTGTCAGAGGTGGTCAAGGTTCTTCTGAATCGTGGTGATACGCTCAGAAACAGACTCTTTCTTGCTGACCTTCTCACCAACACATTTGAAATAATGGAACTCAAATAACCCCCCTCTCCTTTTAGGGGTTGGGGGTGGTTTTTTTCTCCCCTTTGAGTCAAGGGTCAGGGGTAGAGTTTTTACACTAAAAATAAAATTTAAGGAGCTAAAAACAATGGTTGAAGATTGTATTTTCTGCAAAATAGTCAATCGACAGATTCCATCTGAATTTCTCTATGAGGATGACGACTGCGTGGTGATAAGGGATATAAAACCCCATGCACCTGTCCACCTTCTGATTCTCCCAAAACGACACATCAGAAGCGTAAATGATCTTGAGCAGCAGGATAGCCAGCTTGTTGGCAGGATGTTTCTTGTTGCCAAACAGATGGCAAAAGAGCATGGGGTCAACGAGTCTGGCTACAGGGTTGGATTCAATGTTGAAAAAGGTGGTGGACAGGTGATATTTCATCTCCATCTCCATCTGTTTGGAGGGTGGGCAAACAATTAATCAGGGGGGGTGGTATTTTGCAGCTCATGATAACCCAGATACCTGAACCAGGAAGCTCAAAGGTGATGTTCTGCGGAGATACCATCACCTTTACACTTCTTCTATCTCAACCTGTAGAGGGTGATGCGTGGATACGCACAGACCTTGGAAGGGCAAATGTCTCAAGACGCGAGATCATTGACAGGGTTGACAGGGATGAGATACGGCTCAACGAGGCGTGGCATGACATAAAAATGGTCAGGGATGGAAATCTATTCTCCATCACGCTCCCAATGGTTGAGCCTGGTCACTTTCACGCAAAGTGCTTTTTTCTTGAAAGAGGCAGAGCAACACCTCTCTGGCCCTATGGTGAAAACTGCACCTTGAATGTTGACTCGTCAGGAGCCTGCTCTGCCAACATCATCTACAACGCCTTTGTCAGGCAGTTTGGTCAGACAAAGGCATCAGCAAATCAAAACTCATCAGCATCTGACAAATCATCAGAAGCCAAACAGCCGTCAGATGACCAAAAATCGTCAGCAAGTCAACCTGAAAAAGAGAACAATCGCATTATCAAACTGCTTGACTCGCAAGGCTACACAGTTATCCCCCCTTCCGGCAAATTCAGGGATCTTGTCAGAGAGGTTGACTTTATCTTTGAAGAGCTTGGCTGCCGGATTCTCCATCTGCTGCCGGTTCATCCAACCCCAACAACCTATGGCAGGATGGGAAGATATGGCAGCCCCTATGCAGCACTCAATTTTACCGAAGTTGACCCTGCACTTGCCGGATTTGATCCATCGGCAACACCTTTAGAGCAGTTTATGGAGCTTGCAGATGCTGTCCACTTCCACTGCGGATACCTGATCCTCGATATTGCCATCAACCACACAGGTTGGGCATCATCAATCCATGAGTGCCACCCTGAATGGTTAGCCCGCAGCGAGGATGGAACAATTGAGGTGCCAGGTGCCTGGGGTGTCAGATGGGAGGATTTGACCCGCCTTGACTATTCAAAAAAAGAGCTGTGGCAGTATATGGCAGATATGTTTCTGCTCTGGTGCAGACGAAGGGTTGACGGTTTCAGGTGCGATGCCGGTTACATGATACCTGCACACGCATGGGGATATATTGTTGCTCGGGTCAGACAGGAGTATCCAGACACAATCTTCTTTCTTGAGGGGCTTGGAGGGGGAATTGATGCTACACGCACCCTGCTTGATTCTGCCAATCTCAACTGGGCATATTCAGAGCTTTTTCAAAACTACGATCGCCACCAGATTGAAAATTACCTTCCCCG
>CAXNND010000185.1:0-4855 GCA_964203105.1 Desulfamplus sp. | reverse complement strand
TTGACTGACAAAAATTTTATTTAAGCTGACCATATTCAGCCTAAAATGAATATTACTGAATCTTTACAATATGTTAAGTCAATTTATATATGCCTGAGTAGTTACAAATTAACTATCTCCACCTCAATATTTGCCTTTACAGGATGCTCTTGCGAAAGAAACTTATCAATAGCATCAAGGGTGTTTGCATGAAAATATCTCTCTCCGCACTCTTTGCATACCTCAGCATTTACATTCTCAATAATATATAGACGTTTATTATACCAATGTTGCCGTTTAACTTTTTTTGTTCTTGTTTCTCCGTTGCAGAATTCACATAACATAAGTTCACCTATAAAGCATATACAGTGATTATTATAATATTTGTCTCTTCTTTAAATCTGCATAACACATGAACTAACCTTCCATCTATAGCAGGACCTTCTATGCGATACCTTGTTCCACGAATGTCATGAGTCATTTTTTTATCTATATGACCATTTAAAATGGCATTTTCAACATCATTACGATCAAGATCATCATCTAACATCTCTTCTTCAGCATGTGAGGATAAATAGTAATTGCGATCAATTATAGCCCGTCTGATTTTATATAAAATTTGCATACTCCACTGCTTTTATTTACACACATAATCATTATAAGCTGTATAAAATTCATCAAGTAACTTGATTTGCTTATCCCGTTTATCTGTTACAACTCTTTCAGCCTGTCTTTTAATTGCTCCAATGTTAAAGTATCTTCCATGTATTGTTTATCAAAAACCATAAAATATTTGAAATTTGCTCCGGCTTTGTTTGCCCATGTTCTGCCGAGTCTGTTTTTAGCCTCACTGTCAGAATTATCCCTGTCATCTCCTTTAGTCTCAATAACAACAACTCTGCCAGAATTGGTAACTACGATAAAATCAGGGTAATGGTTGGATTTAAAGCCGTTAATGGAAAAGCCTTTTCCACGTTCTAAATTACGATGCCAAAAAGCGATATTGGGTAGAGCAGCAATCTCTACAATCACCTTTTCCTCAAACATATTCATTGAGCCTTCACGTAAATATAAAGATTTAGCAATAGAGGGGCTTAGTTGGGCGGGAAGAATTCTATCTGGTAATCTGTACGCTGGTTTTGCAAATACTTTGTCAATATCAATATATTTGTTGAACTGCTTTTCTGCATAAGCTTCAGCAAGTGCCTGAATTTTTGCCTTTATCTTGTCCCGATATGTGTATTGTTTGTTCACGACAATATCGTGAATCTGTTCTGAATCCAAATTTTCTAAGATTCTCTCAATATATTTTCTTATCTCTTTATCTGGTATTGGGTAAATATTCCCGATAATATTAACCAATACGCCTGCTAAGGTTTTAATTTGATTATCTTTTGGACGGGCAAGAATATATTCAATAACCGGCTCTCTTAACTTATGGGCATCAAGTTTAGATAATGATGCAATATATGTGTCTTTTTTAGTCTGCTCAAGATCAACTTTATATAATTCAGAGGCTGCTGCATTAAAATCAATGTTTATATCTTGATTACTCAACTTGAAATCACCTAACAGAGAATCACGATTTAATAAAACATCTTCTAAATTACCATCAAAAAGTGAAATTTTAGGTATGGCAAGATAAAATTGAGGAAGGATAATCTTTGATGCTGAATCTTTAAAATTATCTTTTATTTCATAGCTTTTCACTTTTAACTCCTGAGGAAATCTGTTCTTTTCAATATCTATATTTTGAATTTGATGTTGAAAATCTTCATTTACACTCTTTGCTATTTTCTCAATTTCTGATGATGCAGAGGCAGAAGAGGTAGAGATGCACTGCCGTGCGTCTCTACAATTTTCATACGTATTTCGACCTTTTTCGTGTTCATCTATCTCTTCTAAATTTGGATCGTATGGATTAAAATAAATTTTTGAGGGGTTTATCTCGTCATCATCTGTAAATAAAGGCTGTTGCTGCGGTTGTTTAGATTCAGATTCTTGACTTTTTTCTTCAATCTCTTCTGCTTTATCTTCAACTACATCTTCTGCCCTGCAATCTTGATCGGTAAATCCTGCTTTTTGCAATCCTTCAACCACATTATTTAATGTTTCGTGAAATTTTGATGAAGATGTAAGCACATAAGAGAGATTCAACAAAAACGAATTATGCTTTTTCACATCAGGCTGCCGCAGAATACGCCCTAAAATCTGCTCAACATCTACTGCTGACGATTTATTTGCCAATGATGCCAAAATATAGGCAAACGGACAGTCCCAACCCTCTTTTAAAGCATTAACTGTAATTATATAACGCACTTTACACGATTTAGAAGATAAAGTAATACCTGATAACTCATTGATATTTGCTGTTTTTATCTTTATCTGCTCTTCTGGTATTTTTAACTCCAGCAACGACTCTTTTATCTTTTCAAATGTTGTGTTGTCATCATTGGTCTTTGGTTGAGCCTGAAAAAGAACAATCGGGCGGATATAGCTGCCGTTATTTGATTTTTGCTCCTCTTTTGCCACCATCTCAAGTTTACGCTGTAACTGTAATGCACTTGTTATGACTCCGTTTTTATCATGGTGGTTATAGATAATAACAGGCAGTTTCACCATATTCTCTTTTTTCAGTTCCATAGCATTAACGAAACTTATGATGTTGCTGCTCTCTTTGGGCGTGGCTGTAAGCTCTAAAACAAAGCATGGGTTAAGATTTTTGAGCATCTCAACACTTAAATCGCTCTCTGCATTATGGCTCTCATCTACTATTACAACAGGGTTAAGCCATCTAATCACGTTTATTAACGCTGTTTCATCTGTTCCTTCTAAAATATGGCTGTCATCTTTATATAAATCAGCAAAAAGAGATAAGTAACCGTTTTCTTGATATATCTTGCGGTCTTCCTTATTTCTTGTCTTTATCCGAAGGCTTGCAAAACTTAAAACCAAAATGCTCACCTGCTCATTAACAACGCTGGGGTTAAAGTTTGCAGCATACAAAAGATCATCTTTTTCGTACACATCTACTCTATGGCTGAACAGGCTGTCCAGCTTTTGGCGGTAAGGGTGATCAGGATTAGACAGGCTCTTTTTTGTCTGCTCTAAAAGGTTTGACCAAGGCACAAGCCAGACAACAACTTTAGGAACACCTTGAGCAAACGCATTAAAAATAGATTTAAGAGCATTACAGGCAATAAAGGTCTTGCCGCCGGCAGTAGGAACTTTTAAGCAGACCTGTGCAGCATTAGGAATAGTTGCCCTATATGGTCTCATGCCTGAGCTTGAAACAGGGTCATAAGGTCCGATTTTATCTTCCCAATATTTATTAAAAGCAGCATCTACAGCCTGCACTTGCTGGTAATATTCAAGGTAGGTTTCTAAATCATTTATAACAGTTTGTTGATATGATTTTAGTTCCATATTTAGAGCCTTGTTATATCTCGCGGGATTGTCTTGAATGTAATGTTGTATTTTTTCATAAAATCATCAAATTATATTTTTGTCATAAGTTTCAGACAACCTGATAGTAAATATCCGAAAGAATCAACTCACATTTAACAGCTTCAATGGCAATGGTTTTGTCCATACCTTCATATGAGGTGTAAATCCATTGTCCCTTATCGCTTCTGACATATTTCTCCACAAGAGGGGAATACTGAGAAACAAGTATATACTCCTGCAATGACGGTATGAGCTGATAATGCTGGAATTTAGCTCCTCTGTCATACGCCTCTGTAGAGTTGGAAAGCACTTCAATGATTACTATAGGATTCAAAAGGGTTTCCATTCCACTTTCTTTTTCGAGCTTAATATCACCACATACGATAACAATATCTGGATACGTATATTTTTCTATCTCTTGAACTTTTACTCGTAAATCATTTATAAATGGTCTGCAAGGAGAGTGTTTAAGCTGCACTCCAAGCTCTCTGCTTAAGTTCATGCTGATTTGATTATGGTTTAGGCTTGCACCTACCATTGCAAATATTTCCCCATCAAAATATTCATGTTTAAATTCAGAGGTTCTTTCAAATTCAAGATATTCCTTTGGTGTTATTTTTTCATCTCTTTGCGATTGTGCTGTCATAATTCACTCCGATTTCTGCAATTATTGTTATTTAAAGCCTCTTTATATCGCGTGGGATTTTCTTGAATGTAATATTGTATTGCTTCATAAAATCATCAGAAAGAAGGCAGTTATCAGCATAAATAATATACTGTTCAGCTTTATCTTTTATAATGGGAAGAATGTTGTAATCTAAGGTTGTTGTCTGGTCTTTTTCGTAGATAAAATAGTATGCAGTGCCGTTATATTGACCTAAATAGTATCTGTTTTCGTCAGAAGGGTTGTAAGATGACATTTCAGGAGCAATAGAGGCTTTGGTTTCTGAATAAAAAACATACTCTCTGATTTTAGATATTGCGACCTCTTCGTTCAAAAACTCTTGATTTTCCCCAACAAATAAAGGCTTGCCCAATTCGTAATAGTCAAAACTTCCGCCTAAACCTTCTACAAAATCTTTATTTATATCATAGCCTTTAATGACCCGCTTTACCCTTTCAGCCGTGATATTTTCCGCATAATCTTCCATTTCTATAAGTATAAATTTGCGGTTTCCGCCATCTTGTTTGTTTAGATTCAATACAGCGTGGGCAGTAGTGCCAGAGCCAGCGAAGGAGTCAAGGATAATTGAGTCTTTATCTCTAAATGAACAAATAAGTTTAGCAATTAATTTTGAAGGTTTGGGGAAATCAAATACTTTTTTTCCAAAAATTTTCCTATTTTCCTCATCTCCATCTTCATTTGAACCCCACCCACTTGCATTTAAATTATCTGTATTAAAATCATTATAAGTAGACGTTTCAATTA
>CAXNND010000184.1:0-4865 GCA_964203105.1 Desulfamplus sp. | reverse complement strand
TGTGTTCTCTCATATAGTGGAGAGCTGCAGAAATTATCTTTTTCTGCTTTGACAGAGATACAGCTTCAGCAGGCAGACCATAGCGGGTTGAGTTTCTCGCCTTCACTTCAATAAAAACCAGGGTATCGTAATTTAATCTATGTTGATTTGAAATGTGGGGTAAAGTACTTTGATGTGATGCAATGATGTCAATTTCCGCCCATCTTGTTCTGTAGTTTCTTTCAAGTATCTTATACCCCTGCCGTTCAAGACAGATGGTAGCCAACTCTTCTGCCTTCTGTCCAAATCGCATAGATAAAATCCCTGATAGCTATAATTCACCTCTAATGGCTTAGATGTTTTGAGATTCTTAGTGGATAAATTCTTTCACACCCTTGAATGTTTTTCTGTGGACAGGTGATGTACCATAAAGTGCAATAGCCTCTTTATGGGCTCTGGTGGGATATCCCTTGTGTCTGTCAAATCCATAGCAGGGATATTGAAGATGCAGATCCTGCATGATCCTGTCTCTTGTTACCTTCGCAAGAATCGAGGCGGCAGCAATCGAGATACATCGGGCATCACCATGGACAATTGGTTCCTGGATTATGCTACCACTGTCAATGGGAAAGATACCGTCAATAAGCAGATAGTCAGGAGTGAATGCTGTATCAGAGACTGAAAGATTCTCGACAGCCCGCTTCATTGAAAGAAGAGATGCCTGCAGGATATTGATATTCTCAATCTCTTCTGGCGTGGCAATTGCGGTTGCTGCGGCAATTGCCTGCTCCATGATAATCGAATAGAAATTTTCCCTTTTTAATGGGGTTAGCTGTTTGGAATCTGCAAGACCCTGACAGGAAAAACTTCTGGGAAGTATCACAGCAGCCGAGACAACGGGGCCGGCAAGAGGACCCCTGCCAGCCTCATCAACTCCTGCAATATATTTATATCCTTTTGATATAGCCTTGTCTTCAAATGACCACATAGGATATATCATATTTTTGACCATATTTTGCGTATCATATATGAAGTTGCTCTTTAATTCTCGCAGCTTTACCGCGGAGATTTCTAAGGTAATATATTCTTGATCTGCGAACACGACCCTTAGTTACAACTTCAATTTTATCAATTGAGGGTGAGTTCATGGGAAAAATTCTCTCAACACCAACACCGCCTGATATCTTTCTTACGGTAAATCTGCTGCTTGAAAGCCCACCGCTTCTTTTAATTACAACACCCTGAAATGCCTGAATACGCTCTTTTTCACCTTCACTTATCTTGACATGAACCTTAACTGTATCTCCTGCTCTGAAAGATGGCAGGTCAAGACGTATCTGCTCTAACTCCAACTGCTGAATCACATTCATTATAATCTCCTCCATACAAATTATATATTATATTATAAACTCAAAAATCTTTATAAAATTACGATAAAGCCATTAAACCACTGCAAATTCTATCTAAAATAATTGATACTGCTGAACGAACAGAGAGATGATTATATCCTGTTATGCCATAAACCGGTTCTAAAATAAAATCACAACTGTTGATAAACGGTTCAGACATTCCCCAGGCTGTGCCAAACGCAATCAGATGGGAGGCATTACTATCAAGTTTCCCTGCAAATTGAGATGTAGTAAGTGTATTATTCCCATGGTGATTGTCATGCTGAACTGCACTTGTAGCAACTGTTATAACAGGCTCACCCCGCTCTGATCTTATCTCCATCAGGGCATCTTCAAAGGTTGATACCACCCGTATCAATTCAAGTGCTCTCCGTCTAAATGGATTCAACTCTCCACCAATTCCATCAGTCCAGTGTTGAATTACCTCATGTGCAAGCACCTGCTGATCCATAAGAGGCGTTACAACATAAAATCCCCGAACTCCAAAGGTCATGGAAGCCCTTGCAATATCATGCATGTCAATGGTGGTAAGAGCAGATGCAATAGTTACGCCCCTCTTGTTGGATACAGGATGGTGAACAAGGGCAATATATAAATTATCAACTGCTCTATTTGTCAACCTGTTTTTGCCTTTGAATGATTGTTCACGGTAAAATCTTTCCAATATCCAAATTATTCAACGCCCAAATTACTTGATGCCAAAACCCAAACCCGCAAGTATTACTCTATAAGTTTTTCAAGTTCTTTACACCAATCCTTAAGTTCGTCATGCCACTGCCTTAAAACCACTTTTTCCTCATTAGAACAAATATCTGTTTGAAATAGATCTGGTCGTTTAAGAAATGTCCTTTTTAATGATGACGATCTTCTCCAATCCTCAATTTTTCCGTGATTACCAGAAAGCAGAACATCAGGCACAGAAATACCATTAAAAACAGGGGGTCTTGTGTAATGAGCATGTTCCAATCTACCATTTCTGAATGAATCCATCTCGGCAGATGACTCTCCTCCAAGGACTCCTGGCAAAAGTCTTGTCACAGTATCCATAATAACCATAGAGGCAAGCTCTCCTCCGGTCATCACATAGTCCCCTATGGATATCTCACCATCCACAAACTCACTTACCACCCGTTCATCAACCCCTTCATACCTGCCACAGACAAAAATTAGCCCCTGCACTGCAGAGGCTAATTTGCAAGCTCTTTTCTGATCAAATGGAACCCCCTGTGGGGACATCAGAACAACCTTTGAAGCTGGGAATGATCTTTTAGCAGCTCTAATTGCAGCAGCAAGCGGTTCAGATCCCATAAGCATGCCGCAGCCACCGCCATAGGGTCTGTCATCAACGCTGTTGTGCCTGTTAAAGGCAAAATCTCTGATATTTATGGCGGTACCGGAAATTATCCTCTTTTCTATGGCACGCCCAACCATTCCATGACTGAAGAAAGATTCTATCAGCTCAGGGAAAAGCGTCAAAACTGTAAAATTGACACTATCCACGTCTCTGTTTTACTCTTTCCATACCATAATAAGAAGAGAAATAATCAGCACTACCATCTGAACAGTTGTAAGCTAAAGTCATGGTTATAATCAATCTTTTAAACCATCCGGCAAATCAACGGTCATCTCGCCCCTGGAAAGGTCAACCGATAGTACAACCCATGATAAAGCAGGAATAAGTATCTCTTTATTGTGCCCTGTCTTGTCATTTTCCTTACTTATATTAGCTACCTTAACAACAAACACATCATTGCTTCCAGTGGGTATTACATGATCTATTATCCCAATTTCACCCGAGTGTACATCTATTACCTTAAGTCCGGCGAGATCATTCCAATAATAGGTATCCTCTTCAAGTTCTGGAAGAGAATCTTTGGAAACAGAAACCATCTTACCGGAAAGTGTTTCAGCAATTTCACGGGTTACCCCATCAAAAAGGGCTATAATACCCTTTTTGTGAGGAGTTGCATTAAGCAACTCGTACCACTCTCCCCCTTTTTCAGGAGGGTGGTTACCAAGAAGAAAAGAGATACCAGGAGAAAATATGGCAGAAGATTCTGCAAACGAACGTATCTTTACATATCCTCTTACGCCATGAACTCCTGTAACTTCTCCTATGGTTATCATCTGATAGTTTGTATCACTTTCATGGCTGCTATCTACAGATTGGTTCAAATTATTGCTCCGTACTACCTGCCTGCTACTCTACGATCTCCAGAACGGTACGTTTTTTCAGTTTTGCAGATGCCGCGCTGAGAATTGTTCTCATAGCACGGGCTGATCTGCCCTGTTTTCCGATCACCTTTCCCAGATCCTCTTTTGCCACCTTAAGCTCCAGTACTGAAGTCTTGCTTCCCTCAACTTCTGAAACCTCTACCTCATCAGGATTGTCAACCAGTGCCTTTGCAATGTATTCAATCAGCTCTTTCATAGATCCATCTCCTTAATATTGGGGGTGTTGAGAATATGGGCACATACAAAATGTAAACTGCTAATCATTTCTATTGATTACTCAAAGGAGTATTATGAGTAATTAGACTATACTTTGGATATATAAGCAAATAGTAGATGACTGGATTGGAACCCCTCCTGTTTTTAAAAATCAGGTCGGACTGGAACCAAACCCTTGTCTTTTGAGAATACTCTTTACAGTAGTTGTAGGTTCTGCACCCACACCAAGCCAGTATTTGATTCTTTCGTCTTTGAGCGTAACAGCAGCGGGTTCAACCATAGGATTGTAGGTACCAAGTGTTTCAAGAAATCTTCCATCTCTTGGGGATTCAATATTTGCGGCCACGATTCTGTAAAAAGGTTTCTTTTTGGCCCCACCTCTTGCTAATCTTATCTTTACGGACATCTTGTTTTTTCTCTCCTTAAAACGGCAGCATGTTCTTTAAAGAACGAAGCCCGCCTTTATTAAATTTCTTCACAACTTTCATGGTTTGAGTATAACTTTTGAGAAGTTTATTAACATCTTGAACCGTAGTTCCACTTCCCATTGCAATTCTTTTTTTTCTGCTTCCCTTTATAATACTGTGATCTCGCCTCTCCTGCTGAGTCATGGAGCGTATTATTGCCTCAATCCTGACAAACTCCCTGTCATCAATATTCATATCATCAAGCTGTTTTTTATTAACTCCTGGCAGCATTCCAATGAGGTCTTTAAGCGATCCCATCTTCCTGACAGAACCTATCTGCTCCATAAAATCCTCAAGGGTAAACTGGTTTTTCTTGAGCTTCCTTTCAAGCTCCTCAGCTTTTTTTATATCAACTGCCTCCTGAGCCTTTTCAATAAATGAGAGCGTGTCTCCCATGCCCAGAATTCGAGAAGCCATTCTGTCAGGATGAAATGGCTCAAGAGCTGTTGTCTTTTCGCCTACACCGATAAATTTGAGTGGCTTACCGGTGACTGCCTTGATAGAGAGTGCCGCACCACCCCTGGCATCTCCATCCATTTTTGTTAAAATAACTCCATCA
>CAXNND010000183.1:0-4873 GCA_964203105.1 Desulfamplus sp. | reverse complement strand
TCACCGCACTCTTTTGCAATTCTTGCCTCATAGGCATTGTGCATTGTCAAATATGGTTTATCCCAATCTCCAGAGACCCCAAAACGCTTAAACTCATCGCGTTGAATATCTACAAACCCTTCAGCATATTTTCGGCACGCCTGACGAATCTGAACAGGTGTCATCTCTTTTTTCTTTGAACCAAGTTTTTGATCAACGTTGTGCTCAATTGGCAATCCATGACAATCCCAGCCAGGAACATAGGGGGCATCGAATCCAGCCATCTGCCTTGAGCGTATGATAATGTCTTTCAATATCTTGTTAATGGCATGTCCCATGTGAAGATGGCCGTTGGCATATGGAGGTCCATCATGGAGTATAAATGTCTCTTTCCCTGATGAAGATTGTCGTATTTTCTGGTATAGTCCAGACTCTTCCCACGCTTTTAACTGTTCTGGTTCCCGTGCCGCTAAATTTGCCTTCATGGCAAATTTTGTTACTGGCAGATTCAGGGTGTTTTTGTAGTCCATTGCTCTTTATCGCTCCTCAACATATTGGAATATTGCCATTTTATCGCAACAAAATGACCTTTTATAAAAACAGGATAAAATTATAATAAGATAAACAGGTTAAAACAAGAGATAAAAGTTTTTGAATCAGGTTGTTTCAGATTGCTAAACTTAAGCCACGCTATGGATTGATGTCAAGATAAATGTAGATAATACAGTCAAGAGGTTTGAGGTTATTGAGTATTAATATATTTAGAGATAAAAGCTACAGATTGTTTGTCGATATGAACCGCATTGAGAAGCCCTGACTTAATTCAAAGGCAAATGAAATTCAAGAAGCGTAACATCATCTTTAAGGGCAACATTGTTGGTGTTTTTGAGAATCAGCTCTTCAATTCGTTCATGCCTGAAATTTTTATGGGGATATCCTAATGTTTCAAGAATGGCTATCAAGCCATTTTCTCCCAGCTCGTTCCCATTTTCATCAAAATTTTCGATTGCTCCATCAGTATATAAAAACAGAACATCCCCGGGTGTAAAATCAAATGTCTGAGATGTGTAGTTTGCTTTTTTGACCATACCAAGGGCAAATCCTGAAAGTTTGATCTGTTGAACAGGATGGTTTTTATGATAGAGCAGTGGGCTTGGATGTGCTCCTCCCACTATTGTCAGACTGTTTTTATCTGTATCAATCAATCCACATAACACAGATGCAAAGCTGAAGTTATCATGTATTAGCTGATATAGCTGCTGGTTAAGCATATTTACAAAACCTGCAATATCTGGAAGCATATTGGAATACTCATCAAAAAGAGACCGTAAATACATTGTGTAGAGTGCTGATGATACTCCATGTCCCATCACATCACCCAATAAAAATAGATACTGGCTTTCAGATAGCTGTTCAACAGCATAGTAATCCCCTCCGATAATATCATGCGGCAGATAGTGCACAGATGCCTTGAGGGGTGAACCCTCTGCAATATTCCACTTCAATGATTTTCTCTGAATTTTTCTGGCACGGTCAAGATCATTAACAATTGCTGACATATCCCTGAAAATTTCAACACCGCCAATAATATCACCGTTATGGTTCTGAATGGGGGCAACATTTACCTGCATGGGGATACGACCCTGTTCACGGCTTTTGGCATAGACAATAATCGGGGAGGAAGATGGCTGACCTGTAGTTATGGCACGATGTAGAGGGCACTTGTCTTTTCCGCACAACCTTCTGTGCTCCTTGTCTTCATGGCATAATATTTCATCCATGCAAGATAGTCCTACAACATCATCTTTATGCCAACCAGTTATCTTTTCCGCTCCTTTATTCCAATATACTATCTTACGGTTAGTGTCAGTTACATAAATTCCATCCTTGATGGAATCAAGGATGTTGTCAGCACTAAAAATTTGCCCGATATGTTTTTCCATCTAAACTGCTCCTTGTATGACAAATCTATTGTAATTATGGCATTTCAGACGATCCCGAACATTGAAACAAAAAAGATGGGCAGGCTCTTGATAGCCCGCCCCTGCAACGAACAGGTCTGTTCCGTTTTTTGGTCAGCTTGTAACGGTGAATCCAGCCTTGACAATAGCCTCTTTTGCCTGATCAACCCTGGATTGATCGCATGTCTTAAAAGATGCCTTTTTGCCTTTAAGATCAACTTTTACATCAGAAAGTTCACTAATACTCTCCAAGGCTCTCTGAACTGTGCCAGAGCAGTGTGAGCAGCTCATACCCTCTACAGTAAGTATAATTTCCTGTAAGCCCATTATTTATCTCCTTTTTCTCAATCTATGTTAGCTGTTAACTTTTTGCTCAAACAATAATACTTGATTCAGACAAATTGCAAAATTCGCGGCAGCAATTTACAAAAGTCAGAGCCGCCCCACCTTCCATGCTTTCAAAATGGATATGAAGATAGCTTCCAAGTGTATTATTGATCTGGTATCCATTAAGAGATATCTCCTGACCATCTCTTCCGGCTGTATCATATATACGCTTCAATTTCCCCTGTTCGGCTATCTGGTTATCTCCCTGTTTTGAATTTTCAGTTAGCATATTATCCATATTTTCATCTTCAAGTGATGAGTAATGAAACTCATGCCCCCGCAGCAGATCACCCATTTTGCCGATTAGGCTATCTTGTTTCAGGGTAATCTGACGGTATCCAAGGGAACGCATTTTTTTTGACATCACGGCAGAGAAGGGAAAGCATCCTGTCATAGGGTATCGTTTTCCGAGTTGATCTATCTCAGTTCCCTTGTCTTTTAGAGTTAAATCTCTTTCTCTCCATTCACCCCTGGCAGTTGCAGTAGCATCTAATTCTGTTGCAACAGGTTCTATCACTGTCACAATATCTCTGCATAGATACATAAATCCACCGCATTCCCCATAGATTGGCATCCCCTGTAAACTCCTCTCTCTTATTTCATCCATCAAACCTTTATTGTCTGAAAGTTGCTGTGCAAAGAGTTCAGGATATCCACCCCCGAAATATATACCATGAATGTAAGGTGGCAAGTGTTTAGATTCAATCGGAGAGAACTCAACTATCTCTGCTCCATATTTCTCAAGAGCTTCAATATTCTCCTGATAGTAAAAACAGAATGCCTTGTCCCGTGCCACTGCTATGCGTAGATTTCTGGGAGGGATGACAGTTGTATCAGTTATGGTGTCAATGATGCTTAGAGATTTTAGCGTGATAATTTTTCTACAGTCAGGGAGATTATATTCGGGCAGACTTTCAACCATTGCTCTTATAGATGTGTTTTTGTCAATCATATCAACAATTTTTGCAATTACCTCGGAAGAGAGCTTGTGTTCATCTGAGGTCACAAGACCTAAATGACGTTCAGGCATGGCAATCTCGGGTGTTCGTGGCAGATGCCCTATACACCTCATGCGGCAGTTTGCCTCAACAGCCTCTTTGAGATATTCGTAATGTCTCTGACTTCCGGTTTTGCTGAATATCACCCCTGCAAATTCAATTTCAGGATCAAAGTTTTCAAATCCCTGAACAATGGCTGCCGCACTTCTTGCCATGCTTCTTGCATCCACAACTAAAACCACAGGCAGATGCAACCATTTTGCCATCTGGGCTGTTGAACCTGCCTCTGATGTTCCGCTGTATCCGTCAAATAACCCCATAACGCCTTCAACAACAGCCACATCTGCAATTTCAGCTACTGTATCAACAAATTCTTTGTCAAAACTCTCTTTATTAAAATCAGATATGCTACCACCTGCGATATTAAAACACTTAATGTCAATATTCCCAATACATCCTTTTGCAAAAATCCTCTCATTGGTTTCTTTTGAGAGCATCCATGAATCAAGATTACGGCTGATTTTTCCTGTCACTGCTGTGTGATGACCCGGATCAATAAAATCAGGACCAACCTTGAACGGTGCAACTCTATAACCGAGACCTGACAGGTATGCCAAAAGACCAAGGGTGATGGTAGTTTTACCTGATCCGCTGCCTGTTCCTGCAATTACAAAACCTTTCATCCTTTTCTGTACCTTTGCATATTTATCTCCGCCTCCGTTTTGCATCCATCTTCTCTTCCTGCTCTCTCTTTTCACTCTTGACGAGTATCAGATGAGCATGTTTTTTCTTCTCCTGATCAGCGAGTGTCTCAAGACTTTTCACAAGATGAACCCTGGCACTCTTCATGTTCCTGATTTCATAGTAGTAGAGGCCTAAATAGTAGTGTGAAAGTGCGGCATTTTCTGTGGTTGAACCAGCCTCTTTTGCACGTTCTCCATTTATCTGTGCAAGATGGTAGTAGGCTTTGGGGAAAAGATCAGGAGATGTGGTGCTCACCTTTTGAAACCCCTTCTCTGCAACGTCAGCCATTCCAGACATAAGCCTTGCCTGAGAGAGATAAAAGAGTGCCTCTGTCTCAACCTCTGGAATAGTTTCAAGCCCCTGCATGATTTCGACAGCTTTTTGAGGGTTTCGGGCAAGAATGTTCACCTTTCCTATCTCAAGAAGGATGTTGGGATCAAATGGTCTTGTCTCAAGTGCCTTGCGAAGAAGTCGCATTGACTCATCAAGTCTGCTTTTCCGCTCCATCAGAAGTGCCATGCCATAGTTGGCAGAAATGTCATCAGGCTCTTTGTTCAGGATTGTGCTAAACTTCTTCTCTGCATCATCTTCATTTCCATATATGGCAGCAAGACGGTATTGCACTGTCTTGAATCTGAAAGGATCAGCGGTGCTTTGCTGAAAATCTCTCTTGCCAGCCACAACTCCTTTCCCGCCATCCATTTTTCTCGATTTTTGATTTGCCACATCTGTTTTACCCCTGCCTTCAATCCACGACTGAATCTGAACTATCCTTTCAGTGGAACCAGGATGGGTTTTAAGATA
>CAXNND010000182.1:0-4873 GCA_964203105.1 Desulfamplus sp. | reverse complement strand
TGTATATAAGGTATGATCATGTTATATATAATTACTCAAAATTATTTGACAAGAATAGGCATACCCATCATGGGCCAAATAACATAAACTGCAAGTCCTACTACAATCATCAGAATGATACTTGTTGGAATCCCGTGCATGAAAAATTCACCCGGTGTAAACTGCTTGGAGTTATAGGCAATTGCGTTAGGTGCAGCACCAACAAGAAGAAGGAAAGGCATACCTGCTGTCATCAAGGATGCAAAGAGAATAACCTCTCCGCTAACTCCTAAATACGGAGCAATAACAAGAGCAACTGGCAGGGATATGGCAATTGCAGCAACGTTCATAATAAAGTTAGTCATAACCATAACAAAGAAGGCAATACCCATAACAAATACAAACCAATGTGATTCTTTAAATATTGCAAGCCAGTTAATAGCCATCCACTCGGCAGCCCCAGTCTCCCAAAGGCAAAAACCAATACTCATTGCACCTGCAAAGAGAAGAATGATATTCCATGGAATATCTTCAAGATCATCAATATCAAGAATACCAGTTATAAAAAATAGAATTGTTGAGATAAGCATTACAGCAGTTTTATTTGGTGCTTTGAAATCAGGAATATATGCGGTTAAAATTGCAAATGATGCAAGGGCTAGAATGACTGCTCCAACAATACCTGCTGCCATCCATTCATTTTTGGTTACTCCACCAAGCTCTTTATAAAGTTGTTTTGCCCTCTCTTTAAGTCCGGGGATAGTTTTCTTTTCAGGCTTCAGGGCGATCATGAAATAGAGCCACAAGGCAATAACCATGAGCCATCCTACTGGCAGCAGATAATAGGTAAACTCAAAGAAGCCTATCTCCTTTCCTGCTATATCCTTGAAAAAGCCAATGGCAACCGCACCACGGGCAGCACCAAGCAGAGTAACAATAGAGCCTGCTCCTGCAACATAAGCCATACCCATGAAAAGACCTTTTCCAAATTTGGTTGGCTTGTTTCCTTCACCATAGAGAGAGTATATTGCAATCATAAGAGGATAAATTGTAGCTGCAACCGCTGTATGAGCCATAATAAGAGTCAAAAATGCTATTACCGTGAAGCAGCCTAAATATATCATGCTTGTTCTCTCACCAACAATTGCAAGCATTTTATAGGCAAGACGTTTGGTCAGACCTGTTTTTGTAAATACAAGCCCGATTACAATGGAACCAAATATAAACATAACAGATGGATCCATGAAATCTTTAAATGCTTTATCTGCTGGACGAATTAAGAATAGAGCCTGTATAACGCCAATAGCAAGACTTGTAACTCCAATGGGAACAACCTCAAATACCCACCATGTTCCTGCCAGAAGAAAGAGTGCAATTGCCCCTTTCCCCTGAGGACTTAAAGTAAAATGTTTTCCAAGTGGATCAACAGCGTCAGGCCACATTGGAGAATAAAAGACAAGGGCAAAGAGTGCCATGCCAACAAATAGACATAAAGGTTTAACCCAGTTAATTTTCTTTTTTTCCTCTACTGCTACATTCATTATTAGTGACCTCCATTAAGATTTAATAACGCACTGCTTCATTGAATCGCCGATATAATCAAAAACATCGGTGAGCCTTAGAATTCCGGTAATTTTGTTATCTTTAGTCACAAGAAGAGACTGATGATATCCACACACCAATTGGTGAATCGCCTCATCTAACGAAGCATCCTCATCAATGTATTCACCTTCTGCGGGCTTTCTCATAAACTTTGTAACTGATATTTCCCCTGCCTTCCTGCACAGATCAGTGAGCGGAGAGTCCCAGAGGTTGTAGTAGTTTACGAGAGACTTGATGAATTTACTGGAAAATCCATACATTGCAAGATTGGAATTCTCCTGCATCTCTGCATATTTAGGCTCAAGGGCACGAAGTACATCCATCTGGCTCACCTTGCCTGAAACATTCCCATTGGTATCAAGAACAAGTATTGCCCTGTGGGGATATTTTGTCCCCTGATAGGCTGCCTGGGCTTTTTCAAGTGCCAGAACAGCATCAAACAGCGTTGCTGTTTCATCCACTGTCGCATATTTTGACAGTGAAACCATTAAATCTTTCACTTTAGAATTTTTCAATTTAAGCTCTCCCTCTTTATTATACATTCAGTGCGCATTTGCACTTTAAAATCATCTGTTTCCTGACATATTATTTTCAGGTAATGCCACTCATAAAAAAACTGCATACGCCTATCACAAAGCAATTGTCAGGTCAAGATGGATGTTAATATAATTATTTGAATTAACTGTAATTACAGCCAATTTGAATAACTGACTGATAAATCAGTTTGTTAGTGGCGTTGTTTATACAATATCTTGATATAACCGCCCATGCGTGATAGAGATTAATTTAAAAATTAACGCTATAAAATTTAATATTTAAGGAGGTACAACCATGCGGGAACTACAGAAACTCTACGACAGAATCATACAGCGTGCAAATATCAACCTAAGAGAGCTGGAATTTGATGTAAACCCTTATGTTCAGAATCTGATTCCATTTGAACAGATGGTGAAATTCTACGCATTTTTCGGCATATCTCCTCACCACCACCTGAATTTTCAGTTCAAACACTCGAATCTTGCAGGCAGCTATTTTTTGGGACAGTGCAAGGTTACAAATTCTCTTTTATATAAAAGCGATATCAGAGGAGATGAACTAAAGAAAAAGGGGGATATTTTTCAGTATCAGAACTTTGAGATTCCTGTCAGCAGAGACGAGGAGATTTATATCAAGGACAGTATGCTCATAAAAACCCTTGTCCATAACTATTCCCATGATCCTGAAACCCTTGAGGAATTTTTTATCAGAAACACGGTTGCCGCAAATTACGCCAACATTCATGGCTCTCCGTCAGATGGCTCTTTTGTGGGATCGTTTTCTACAGTGGATCTCACAACAATGAGGGACTGTGTTATCGGCAACTTTGCCTACGTTCAGGCAGGCGAGATATCCCATCTCAATATTGCCCCTGGAACCGTGTGGATAAGAAATCCTGATGAGTTCAACTTCATGTATCGGCATCCGATAGATACACTCAATGAGTATATCTATTTTAAAGCCGGTGTCCCTCCAAGGGGGATTTTTATTGATTTTGTTGAAGATAGAAAAGAGGCATTTCAGAGGGTGTTTGATGTTGTCAATATTGAACACTCAACACCTGTTCCAGGCAGTGCTTCGCTGGATCGCTACGCAGTCAACAAGCCACCAACACATATCGGCGAAAATGTTCTGGTGGCTCAACGGGCATATCTGCAGAATGCCTGGCTTGGCAAGGGGGCGAATGCCCAGGAGAACTGCTATATAATCAACTCGCGTCTTGAAGGTAATAATGTTACCGCACATGGAGCTAAAATCATCGGAGCCGACCTTGGAACCAATGTGTTTGTGGGGTTCAACAGCTTTCTGCGGGGAGCTGCGGGAAAAGGGCTTACAATTGGGAAAGATTCAATTATCATGCCTCATACAATTATTGATATTCGTGTGCCGCTCAATATTCCAGAGGGGAATTTAGTTTGGGGTATGATAAAGTGCAAGGAAGATCTTGAGCGCCACAGTATTCCAATTAATGATTTTTCCAAAATAAACGCCAGTTTTACTATGGGCGACATGTTTTTTGAAGGGAACGGAGGAAGTTTTATAGGTGCATTCAGAGATAGGATACTCCACATTTTAGAGGCAAATGGTGCTTTTTTTGATGGCAGCGAGAAAAAAGGACATGCCCAGAAAAATCAATTTATATCATTCAATACCCTTCAACCATATCCAGAGGGTAAAAACAAAGGGCTTTATCCTACGATAATGATACAGCCATAGAGAAAAAAAGATTTGACAACTTTTTTGAAATTGTCAAATCTTTGTCTAAAATGTTAAAAATTAGAATTGCTGGGGGGGTAGAGGTAGAACAACATATACAGAATATGCTGCTCTATTTGGCAAGTTTCAACCTCAATGTTTTTCTGTCAATACCAAGGATCCGGGCAGCTTTTGTTTTATTGCCACCGACACTTGAAAGTACTGAAACAATATATTCATCCTCAACCTCTTTCAAGGTCTTGAACTGGCTACTGTTTTTCTGAGCCACGTTAAATCGCATGGACTGGGGAAGATCAGAAACCTTGATCTGATCGTCATCCACAATTACAACAAGTCTCTGGATCAGATTCTCAAGTTCTCTTACATTTCCTGGCCAGTCATGATTTTTCAGTGCCTGAAGAGCATTATCAGTGAATGTTGGAGGCTCTTCAAATGCCATCTCTTCTGAAAATTTTTGCAGGTAAAAACTCACAAGCGGGAGAATATCTTCACGTCTCTCCCTAAGTGGAGGAATAGTAATATTTATCACATCAAGCCGATAATAAAGATCCTCCCGAAACAACCCCTTTGGAATCATGGATTTCAAATCTTTATGAGATGCTGCAATAATCCTGGTGTCGATTTTCTGAACTTGACTTGAACCTACCATATTAATCTCTTTGTTCTGGATTACCCTAAGAAGTTTTGCCTGCATTCCAGGACTTGCATCACCTATCTCATCCAGGAAAATGGTTCCATGCTCTGCAATCTGAAAAAAACCCTGTCTCGAAGTTTTAGCATCTGTAAAAGCCCCCTTTACATGACCAAACAGTTCGCTTTCAAGCAGAGCATCGGGAATTGCTGTGCAGTTCACAGAGACAAAAGGAGCCTCTGCCCGATAACTTCCATAGTGAACAGCACGGGCAACAAGCTCCTTGCCCGTTCCGCTCTCTCCTGCAATCAGAACATTTGCATTGGTCTGGGCTGCTCTGTCAATCCGTTCAAACATCTCTACCATTTTCGGGGAAGTTCCTATAATACCAAGAAACTGAACTGTTTT
>CAXNND010000181.1:0-4894 GCA_964203105.1 Desulfamplus sp. | reverse complement strand
AATTGATTTATATGCCTAAATAATGATTAAAATAAGCTATCTTGGAGCATTATGATGCTTAGGTTAGAATAACAAAACAGTGTTATGAGTGAGCACTGGACTCACATCATTCCAAATAGTAAAAAAAGACACAAGATATAGTATAACTTTAATGTCTAAAGCCACTATGTATTGTATGTCAGAATAGTGTGACCCCAGTGCCCAATACATGAAAATAACGCTATACCAATTAGCGTTCAGCCTGCATAAATGATATTTTGAGGATAGTGTGCCAAAGATTTAAGCCCCCTGTCTGTCACAACAAAAGTGTTTTCAATGCCCACAACCCCCTTGCCAGACATGATTGCCTTTGGCTCCAGAGCAAGAGTCATCCCCTCCTGCAACTCAAGTGTCTGCCCCTTTGCGATAAAGGGGAATTCATCTAACTCCAGACCAATCCCGTGCCCTGTAAATCTTATTTTTCTGTCACCATTGCCCATAAAACACTCTTCATATCCAGTTGATTTGGCTTTCTGAACCATTAGATCATAAAGCTCACCAGTAGAAAAACCTGGCTTGCCCGCATCTATTGCTACCGCCTGAACTTCAAGCATTGCCTCGTGGGCTTTCAAAAATTCATCAGAAATGGACCCTATTGAAAAAATTCTTGCATGGTCAGAGAGATAGCCGTTAAGTGCAAATACATAATCAACCAGCACCGGTTCATTTTTCCCGATTTTTGTAAACCCTGCGCCCTGCGATGTGGCAACTCCAGGTCCATATCCACCAGTGGGTGAAGCCATGTAGCTTGGAACTGCTGCTGATGCACCTGACATGATATGTCCATAAAAAATTTCGCTTCCCCAGAGTCTCATCTTTGTTATTCCCTGATGTCCAAGACTTCTGGCAAATGCCTCGATCTCTCCGGCAAACTCAAGTTCAGTCTTTCCCGCTTGAAGTATCTCCGGTACCCTTGCAGCAACCCTGTCTGACATGGCTGCTGCCGCTGACATCAGCTCAATCTCGTAAGGAGATTTTACTGCCCGAATAAGACGGATTCCAATGGAGATATCCCTGATTTCAGCACCTTTAAAGATTCCTTTATATTGAAAATAGAGATTTGTTGGAAGTACATCAAGCTCCATTCCAAGATTAACCGGCGGCTGATACCCCATATTCTTCAAGAGATCGGGAATCTCTTTCGGGCTTATGATTGATATGACAGACTCAATCGGAGATTCAGCCTTTGCCCTGTCGTAATCCTTGAAAATCATCAGAAGAGGTTTCCCCTGGGCAGGTATATAGAGCCACCCCTGCTGGCAGGTACCACTGAAATAGAAGAAATCCGATTTCTGTAATATCAAAGCCCCGCAGATATCCTGTTCAAACAGCAGTTTTTGAAGCTGTGCAACTCTATTGTTTATCTCCTGCTTAGGAGCACCTTGAGTATAAAGTTCCATGTAGTTGTTTTCTCCCTTTATTTTTACCTACCCCATACTTTATAGATTTGACAACTTTTTAAAAGTTGTCAAATCTATACCTGTCAATAACCTTCTGAACTAATAATCTTCTAATAGTTGGCAGAAGCAGGAGAGGTCAGATTGAGCTGCTATTTGTAATCATAAAAACCTTTACCTGATTTTCTTCCAAGCCAGCCAGCTTCCACATATTTTCTCAAAAGCGGGCAGGGTCTGTATTTGGAATCCTTGAATCCATCGTAAAGGGTCTCCATGATAGCAAGACAGGTGTCAAGACCAATCAGATCGGCAAGCTCAAGAGGTCCCATCGGGTGGTTCATGCCAAGCTTCATAACAGTGTCAATATCTTCTGCTTTTCCAACGCTTTGATAGAGGCAAAATACTGCTTCGTTAATCATAGGCATAAGAATTCTGTTTGCAATAAATCCAGGGAAATCATTTGCCTCGGCAGGTGTTTTGCCAAGTTTTTTACTGAGATCCCATGTGGTTGTAAAAGTTTCATCAGAGGTTGGAAGCCCCTTGATTATCTCGACAAGTTTCATAACAGGCACTGGATTCATAAAGTGCATACCAATAACCTTATCCGGACGTTTGGTTCTTGCTGCAATTCTGCCGATGGGAATTGATGAAGTATTGGTGGAGAGAATGGCATGAGCCGGACAGATTTTATCAAGATCTTCAAATATCTTGAATTTAAGGTCTTCACGCTCAACAGCAGCCTCAACCACAAAATCAACATCTGCCATATCGCCAAGATTGACTGTGGTTTTTATTCTTGCAAGCGTGGCATCCATTGCAGATTGCTCAAGTTTGCCCTTGCTTACGCTTTTTTCTAAATTCTTTTTGATGTTGGCAACACCTTTTGCTGTAAACTCCTCTTTTATATCGCTCATCAAAACCTGAAGACCACTTGCTGCTGCAACCTGGGCAATACCATTTCCCATCTGACCTGAACCAATTACTCCGAATTTTTTGATTTCCATTTTGTATCTTCCTTTTTAATTTTCAAGATTTGACAACTTTCAAAAAGTTGTCAAATCCTGTATGGTGCTTTTTTTAAAATTATCTGTTCACTACAAGTGACACTGCCTCTCCACCGCCAAGGCACAGAGATGCAAGACCTCTTTTTGCATCACGTTTTTTCATCTCATACAGAAGTGTGGTCAGAACCCTTGCACCGCTTGCCCCTATCGGGTGTCCAAGTGCAACGCTGCCACCATTGACATTGACCTTTTTAGGATCAAGTTCAAGAACCTTGTTGATCCCGACCGATGTTCCGCTGAACGCTTCGTTTATTTCAAACAGATCAATGTCGTTTATTGAGCAACCCTCTTTTTTGAGCACCTTTGGAATAGAGTAGATTGGTGCCATGAGCACATATTTCATGTCAATTCCAAAAGATGCCTGTGCACCTATCTCTGCCATTATGGTGCAGCCAAGAGAGAGAGCCTTATCCTTGCTCATAAGAATCAGTGCTGATGCACCGTCACTGATGATTGATGCATTGCCTGCTGTTCCCACACCATCTTTTTTAAATGCAGGTTTCATTTTTGCAAGCATATCATAGCTGGTCTCTTTGGCACACTCATCAGTATCAAAAATTTTTGGTTCTCCTTTTTTCTGTGGAATGGCAACAGGGGCAATTTCATCTTTAAACCGCCCGTCTGCAATGGCTCTGCAAGCCCTTTCGTATGATTCTGCGGCAAATTTGTCCTGATCTTCCCTTGAGACATCCCAT
The DNA here is from genome assembly GCA_964203105.1 of Desulfamplus sp. Lineage (GTDB taxonomy): Bacteria > Desulfobacterota > Desulfobacteria > Desulfobacterales > Desulfobacteraceae > Desulfamplus. Next base: position 1,699 of record CAXNND010000181.1, on the reverse strand, counting down.
TTTTCACAGCACAGCTCGTTGGACATGCCCATGTGAAAATCATTTACAATGTCCCAAAGACCATCGTGCATCATGTGATCTTCAATTTTTCCTGGTCCCATGCGGTGTCCCCAGCGGGCATTTTCCATATAATAGGGTGCCATGCTCATATTCTCCATACCGCCTGCAATAACAACATCAGCATCACCACACTGGATTGCCTGAGCTGCAAGCATAACGGCTTTAAGAGATGAGCCGCACACCTTGTTTATTGTAAATGCCTCCACTTCCCAGGGAAGCCCTGCCTTTACAACAGCCTGTTTGGCAGGATTCTGCCCGTAACCGCACGGAAGCACCATACCCATAATGCACTCATTTATCTCTTTGGGGTCTATTGCTGCCCGCCTGATAGCCTCCTTGATGACATGGGCACCTAAATCTGTGGCTCCAACTTTGCTTAAAGCTCCCCCAAAACTTCCTAAAGGTGTTCTTACTGCACTTACAATGACCGCCTGTTTCATTAAAAGTTATCTCCTTAAAGTCTTCTGAAAAATTATTGATAATTAGGTGAAAAGTGAAAAACGAATCAAAAGCAATGCCTTGGTCAACAAAGAGTTCAATTGAAGATCAATGCTCCAAATAATAACGATCTGAAAACATTATTATGAATCATATACGAGCCGAATATAGTAGCGATTTGAGATATAATCAAGGCTCATAGGGTATAAAGGGAATTTTTCCTGTGCAATACCAATACAGCGGCAGCACCCCATTTTACCAACAATCTTAAAAAGCTCTTTTAATTGACTCTTTCCCTCAATTATGCTTTGTTCTGACATGAACTATTGCATTATATTTATCCTTGCTTTTGTTTGACTTTATTAGGGTTGTCTGAATCAGTCCCAATGCAAAATTCTTGTCAACCATTTTCTTTTAAGATAAAGTCATGTCTATCGAATTATTAATGTCACAACAATCACATTAAATAAATATATGAGTATGATATTGTTCGATAGACAAAGGATAACAACAAAAAAAGTTTAAACAATGGAACTCCTATGCAAGTGATAAGTTTGGCAAACCAGAAAGGTGGGTGTGGAAAAAGTACCATCGTTATTAACCTCGCCCTTAATTTTGCTCTACAAAAAAAACGGGTTATTCTGTTTGACACTGACCCTCAGAAAAGCAGCTACGAGACACTTCAGGTGCGTGAAGATAATCTGTTAAAGGTGGTGCCAGTTTATTCGGATATATACAAGAACCTTGAAATATATGAGCCTCACTATGATTATGCCCTGATTGATACACCTCCACATGATAATGATATTGTGACAGTCTCTGTTGTCTGCTCTGATCTTGTTATTATTCCTGTTCAGGATTCACCATTGGATATCAAAAGCAGCAAGGTGACGGTTGATTTGATTCAGAACGCAAAGAAACTTAATCCTGATTTGAAATGCTATTTTTTACTGAGCAGGATTCAACCCAAGACTGTACTTGCAAAAGAGCTTGCCCAAATCCTGAGAAAAAAATATGAGACAGCTATCTTGAATACGCAGATATCAAACAGGGTGGCTTATAAATATTCTCTCATATATGGAAAAACTGTAACTGAAATGTTTGATAGTGATGCAGCGGCTACCGAAATAAATGATCTATCAAGGGAAGTAATTAACATTCTTAAAGGAATTTAATATGAAAAAGAAGCCTTCATTGCTTG
>CAXNND010000180.1:0-4901 GCA_964203105.1 Desulfamplus sp. | reverse complement strand
AGTTCATTTCAGCACAGCCGTTTGTAAAGGTAAGCAGAATAACTCCAATGATAAAATGGCTTATAAAATATTTTTTATTCATGGTAATTTTTCGCCTTTTCTTTTGAGTGTAATCTTTTTAGTTTATTTTCTTTTTGTTCATTAATTCCAACATAACAAATAATTGCAGCAAAACAGCTTATCTTTCACTCAAGAGCCTCTTTCAGCTTCAGGAGCAACTCATGTTTAGAGAATGGCTTCTGGATAAAATGCACCCCTGCATCCAGTACCCCATGACGAGAAATAACATCTGCTGTGTAGCCTGACATGAAGAGTCTCTTGATATCAGGATATATTGAAAGAATGTTTTTCGCAAGATCACGTCCATTCATTTCGGGCATAACAACGTCAGTAATAAGCAGATGGATTCTTCCATAGTAGCTCTTTGCAATATCTATTGCCTCACCAGGTGTGCTTGCAGTCAGTAACTTGTATCCCATCTTCTCAAGAATAATCTTGGTCAGTTTTAGGATTGATGGTTCATCTTCAACCAACAGGATAGTCTCTGATCCCGTACTGTCACCTTTCTGGTCTGTTTGTGATCCATGTTGGTTCTGTTGAAGTTTGTCTATATGCTGAGGCAGATAGATACTGAATGTAGTGCCATGTCCAGGATAGCTCTCCACATTTATAAGTCCATTGTTTTGCTGAACAATACCATAGACCGTTGCAAGTCCCAGACCAGTACCCTTGCCAATCTCCTTTGTTGTGAAAAAAGGTTCAAATATATTTTCTAAAGTATCCTTATCCATGCCGCAGCCGCTATCACTCACAGCAAGGAGAACATAGTTGCCTGTTATTAAATCAGGATGGTTTGGAAAAAATGCCTTGTTGAACGTAACATTGTCAGTTTTTATCGCCATTTTGCCAACTCCGTTGATAGCATCGCGACCGTTAACACAGAGGTTTGCCAATATCTGGTCAATCTGGGTTGGATCAATCTGGATTGACCAGAGACCATCTTTGGGATTCCATGTCAGTTCAATATCCTCACCAATGATTCGTCCAAGCATATTGAGCATATCGTTCACACTCCTGTTCAGGTCAAGCACAATAGGGGTGATCACCTGCTTTCGTGCAAATGCAAGAAGTTGGCGTGTAAGATTTGTGGATCGTTCGGCAGCTTTCAGTATCTCCTGCAATTCGTCAAGAACGGATTTGGATTCAAGATTATCTATGGCGATCTCTGTATTACCAATGATAACGCTCAGCATGTTGTTCAAATCATGGGCAACACCACCGGCAAGGCGACCTATGGACTCCATCTTCTGTACATGGTTCAACTGGGATTGCAGCCGCTCCCGCTCCTGCTCTGCCAATTTACGCTGGGTTATATCGGTAAACATACCAAAAGAGCCTCCAAATATGCCATCACTGTTTTTGAGTGCCTTTGCAGAAACTAATGTCCAGAGTTCTGACCCATCCTTTTTTTTCAATCGACGTTCATATATCTCATCTTGCCCTGCATGGCGATTTTTCATCAGCTCGTTATGGTATGCTATGTCCTCTGCAAATATAAAATCTTCGAGTCTTTTGCCAGTAAAGTCTGATTCTGTATAGCCCATCATCTCTGCCATGGTCCTGTTGGTATATTTTATAAAATGATCTTTGTCCATAAGCCATATACCCTCGTTTGAGGTATCCACAATAAGTCTATACCTCTCTTCACTCTCTTTAAGCTCTCTTGTACGTATTTCAAGCAGATTCTGCACGTTTAGCAAAGAACGCTCACGGCGTGCCCTTGAGCATAGTTCGATCAGGTAGTCAGGCTCAAAAGGTTTACGAAGGTATGCCCATGCACCCTTTTCCATCCACTCCAATGCAAACCTGGGGCTTTGGTTTGTGGTCATCATCAGACAGATGCACTCAGGGTTCTGTCTATGAAATTTCTCAAGCAAGGTGTCGCCCATATTGTCTGGCAGGTGATAATCAATAATTGCAACATCGTATATGTTATGATTAAAAATTTTTTCAGCGTCCTGGGCGTTGATTACAATATCTGCATGATACCCCTTGGACTCAAAAGCCTTCTTGAGTATGCCGGCAATGGTAATGCTGTCCTCCACTATCAAAACAAGTGGAATATCAGTAAACTCTCCATTTGTTAGAATTTCAATCACCTGTTCGGCAAAATTTCTGCTATCAACAACCATCTTCTGCTCTTCTCCTGTTGCTTTTATGACTCCTCTTGCATGAAATCACAAATCAAAGCTCTTTGGTAATCTCCTCTTTGAGCCTGTTAAATTCAACTTCCAGCTCTGCCAGACACCCCTTGACCTCAGCTATCTCGCCATTTTTGGCGAGCCGCTCCATTTTGTGTGCCACTGCCCGCATAATCTCACCGCCAATGTTGGCACAGGCACCCTTGATAGAGTGTGCCTGACGTTCACTGCTGACTGTATCTTCAGAGTCTATAAAACCTTTTAGCAACTCTATCTGTTTTGGGGTATCATCAATAAATATTTGAATAAGCATACGTATCAGATTCTCATCACTCATTAATCGTGCCATAACGCCTTGTCTGTCGAACAGAGGTAATGGCTTGTCATTTGCACCGCTTCCAGTATTTGTAATGTTTGCACTGGCTGAACTGCCTGAAACAGGAGATATATTTGGATTGTTTGCATTGCTATCGGTCCCTTTAACCTCTATCTGCTCTGGAAGCCACCTGTCCAAAACCTCTGCAAGAGCTTGTGGCGTAATAGGCTTGGTTGTGTAGTCATTCATACCAGCATCAATACACCTCTCTTTGTCACCCTGCATTGCATGAGCTGTCATGGCAACTATCGGGATATTATGAGTGGAAAGTGCAGATAAACTATCTTCTCCATCTGCCTTCTGTCTGTTATCCTGCCTCTCGTTTTCAAAAATGCGTATTCTTCTGGTTGCCTCAAAACCATCCATAACAGGCATCTGTATATCCATAAGCACAATATCGTAAGGGATAGTCTGGACAGATTGAACAGCCTCTTCACCGTTTGTAACTGCATCGGCTGACAGCCCAAATTTTTTGAGAATCCCGAGAGCCACCTGCTGGTTGACTATGTTATCCTCGGCTATCAGGATACGGACATTTCTGCCCTTGAACATATCTGATGCGACAGTCACAGTTTTATTTGCGTTAATGGTTTGGGAGTTCCGCTGCTGTGTCTCCTGCTTTCTACCACTATGTTCTGTCAATGCCCGTATAATAGCATCCATCAGTTCATTATATCTGACAGGTTTTGTAAGATAGCTGTCAAACCCTATTTTGATAAAATGTTTGGCATCACCCATGTTTCCAAGAGATGTGAGCATTATCATCCGTATATCTGCAATACGAGGATCTGCCTTTATTTTACGTCCAAGTGTCTCACCATCCATTCCTGGCATCTGCATATCAACCACTGCAATCTTGAATGGGTCATTCTCCTTAACAGCCGTATAAATAGCCTTGAGTGCCTCAAATCCATCTTCAACCTCGGATGGACGCATCCCCCATGAGGTGAAACGCCTCATAAGAATTTCACGGTTTGTTTCATTGTCGTCTATAATCAGGGCACGTACCTTGTTTAAATCAACAGGCGAGAAATCCGTCTGCTTTTGTAATTTTGCCCCCTCGGACTGCCTTGTCAAACGGGCGGTAAACCAGAACTCTGACCCATTACCATCATGGCTGTTTGCCCCAATCTGCCCGCCCATAAGTTCTGCCAACTGTTTTGATATTGCCAAACCCAAACCGGTTCCGCCATATTTTCTGGTGGTTGAAGAGTCAGCCTGACTGAATTTCTCAAAGAGCATACTGGTTTTATCTTTGGGGATACCGATGCCGGTGTCACGTACAGAAAATCGTAAAGTAACGCTATTTTCCAAAGGTGTACTCTGCTGTCGCTCTCTGTTTTGCAATTGCACCTGTCCATTATCCACATCCTCATCATATACCCTTGAGACATGCACCACAACCTCACCTGTATGGGTAAATTTTATTGCATTGCCGGTCAGATTGGTCAGAATCTGGCGAAGACGACCCGAGTCACCGCAAAGCAGGTCTGGAACATCAGGTTCTACATCGCAGATAAATTCAAGCCCCTTTTCATGGGCACGCATGGCAAGAGTCGATGCAAAATCGTCAACCATCTCTGACAGATCAAACTCGATCATCTCAAGGTCAAGTTTTTTTGCCTCAATTTTGGAAAAATCAAGAATGTCATTGATAAGACTTAAGAGAGATTCAGCACTCGAACGGATAATTTCACCGTATCTTCTCTGTTCATCATCAAGTTTGGTGTCAAGCAGAAGACCTGTCATGCCAATAACACCGTTCATTGGAGTTCTGATTTCATGGCTCATGTTTGCCAAAAACTCGCTTTTTGCAATGTCTGCCATCTGCCCCTCTACAGCCATCTGATTGGCTCTGGCAATCGCCTCTTCAAGCTGATAGTTCATCTCTATGATAGCACCCTCAGCATTTTTGCGGTCTGTTATATCCTCAGCAGAACAGACAACATACTCAACCTTGCCATCAGACCCAATCTTGGGAACTTTGGTAATTGAACATAACCTCTCATCACCTGATACATGTGGAAGCCACTCTTCAGTAACGACTGCTTTTGCTGTAGAAAAGACTCTAGTGTTGCTCTTACGGCAGATATCTGCCACATCTTTTGGAAAGATATCATATATGTCTTTAAAGGCGAGATCCTCTTTTTTTACCCCGTTGAATTCAGCATGAAATCTGTTTACCGTTCCATAAGTATGATCATTTATAAGATACCAGACCTGTGTATGGATATTATCAAGTAAAATAGCCTGCTCTTGGGCTATCTGCTTGATAATTTTTCCACGTTTTAGATGCCGGCTCCAAAAAATTATAACCATGATAA
>CAXNND010000179.1:0-4904 GCA_964203105.1 Desulfamplus sp. | reverse complement strand
TTGCAATATCCAAAAAGCTCTCCAGACAAATAAAGGATCGGCTTGGATGCAATGTTATTATGACACGTTCAAGCGATACCTATTTAACGCTTGAGGAGAGAACGGCTATTGCCAACACAAACAATACAGATTTATTTATATCTCTCCATTGTAATGCATCGAACGACAGCACTCTTTTTGGTATTGAGACCTATTACCTTAACCTTGCAACTGATGAGAGGGCAATAAATGTGGCTGCAAGGGAAAATGCCACATCTAAAAAAAATATCAGCGATCTTGAATCAATTCTTAATGATCTGATGAAAAATGCAAAAATAAATGAATCAAGCCGGCTTGCTGCCGTTGTCCAGAGCAGCCTCTACAAAGGGATGGCAAAACAGTATTCAAGAGTAAGGAATCTTGGTGTAAAACAGGCACCTTTTTATGTGCTGCTTGGTGCAAGTATGCCCTCAATACTCATTGAAACATCTTTTCTCAGTAACCAGGAAGAGGGTAGAAGACTTAACGATTCAGCATATCAGAATGCTCTTTGCAATGCTATCACAGACGGTATTGCAAAATATATCAGGGAGACCAATCCCCAGCGTCTATAAATACATTAAACATGCTAAAAATAGTAATAAGAACATAGGCAGCTTCGCTGCCAATTAAGATTTGGATTGAAATTCCTTAGCAACAAGAATAACCAATTAATCATTATATACTATAAGGAGAATAACGTGACTTTTGAAAATCTTATTTTTGAAATTGACAACGGAATCGCTACATTGACCTTTAATAGACCAAAAGCACTCAATGCTTTGAACAAAGCACTACTTGAAGAGTTTGATGCTGTTCTTGATGAAGTGGAAAAAAATGAGGCAATAAGGGTTCTCATTCTGACAGGTGCAGGAGAAAAGGCTTTTGTTGCTGGTGCCGATATTTCAGAGATTGCAAAGATGAACCCTCTTTTAGCCAAACGGTTTGCAACCAAAGGACAAAAAGTTTTTTCACGTCTTGAAAGTCTTCCAATTCCGGTTATTGCGGCAGTAAATGGCTTTGCTCTTGGCGGTGGAACAGAGGTTGCTCTATCCTGTGATTTTATATATGCATCTGAAAAAGCTGTATTTGGTCTTCCAGAGATCACTTTGGGAATAATTCCCGGTTTTGGAGGCACTCAGAGGCTTGCACGCCTTGTCGGGACAAACATGGCAAAAGAGCTTATATTCACCGGTAAAACCTTTCCGGCAGGTGATGCAAAGAGCTATGGTATTGTTAATAAAGTATGTCCGCCTGAATCACTGATGGAAGAGGTTCTCAAAACTGCCAAGGCAATTGCTGCCAAGGGTGCTGTCTCACTTCGTGCTGCAAAACAGGCAATCAGTTGTGGCAAAGATGTTGATCTTGAAACCGGCTGCCGATTTGAAGCTGATGCATTTGCTCTTTGCGTGGCAAGCAAGGACGCGGCAGAGGGGACTTCAGCTTTTCTTGAGAAACGCAAAGCCGCATTCACAGGCACTTTGAATGACTGATTAATTCTGAAAAACAATTAATTATGTTGAGTCATGGTTTTTTGATTCCAAAGGACCATGACCATAACAGGAGTAAAATCAATGCCAATTTATAATATGGATTTTGAAACAATGCCCAGAGAGGCACTTGAATCCATACAGTTTAGCCGACTTAAAGCCACTCTTGAGCGGGTTTATGCCACAGTTCCATTTTATCGTGAAAATTTCAATAAAGCTGGCATTACTCCCTCAGATATCATGAGCCTGCGGGATCTTCATAAGGTTCCGTTTACGGTAAAACAGGATTTAAGGGACAATTACCCCTATGGGATGTTTGCTGTTCCAATGGAAAATGTGGTGAGAATTCACGCATCTTCCGGCACAACTGGAAAACCTACAGTAGTTGGATACACAAAGAGAGATATTTCAACATGGGCAGAACTTATGGCAAGAAGCCTTGCTGCTGGCGGTGCTACAAGCAAAGATATTGTCCATAATGCTTATGGATATGGGCTTTTTACAGGTGGTCTTGGTGTCCATTATGGTGCTGAAAAACTTGGAGCATCTGTTATACCTGTCTCAGGTGGTAACACCAAACGCCAGATAGTGATAATGAAGGATTTTAAACCCACGATTCTTACCGGAACCCCCTCATACATTCTCCATCTTGCCGAAGTTGCCAATGAGATGGGGGTCTCATTTGAAGATTTAAACTTTAAATCGGGAATTTTCGGGGCAGAACCCTGGTCAGAAGATATGAGAACAGATCTTGAGGCAAAACTTCATCTCAAGGCAATTGATATTTATGGTTTAAGTGAAGTTATGGGTCCTGGAGTCTCTATTGAATGCCGTGAGGCTCAGAATGGACTTCACATATTTGAAGATCATTTTATTGCAGAGATCATAAATCCTGAAACTGGTGAATCTCTTCCTTATGGTGAAACAGGCGAACTTGTTTTTACATCAATCACAAAAGAGGCATTTCCTGTTATCCGCTACAGAACAAGGGACATCACATCTTTAAATCCTGAACCCTGCATCTGCGGTCGTACACATGTCAGGATGAAAAAGGTCTCTGGCAGAACCGATGATATGCTTATTATCAGGGGTGTAAATGTCTTCCCGTCCCAGATCGAAAGCGTGCTTATGAAGAGCAAGGATATTCAGCCACATTACCAGCTTGTGGTGGACAGGGTTGATAATCTTGACACTCTTACTGTTCTGGTTGAGGTTGGTCAGGAGTTCTTTTCTGACGAGATCAAGACCCTTCAGAACATGGAGCATAAACTTTCAAATGATATCAAGGAGTATTTGGGTGTTTCAGCAAAAATAAAATTGGTTGAACCCAAAACTATCCAAAGAAGCGAAGGTAAAGCAGTAAGGGTCATTGACAAGAGAAAATCATAGTTGTTACTGGGATTTGAATTGAACACTAATTCCAGCAACGCTGCTATGTTCATAACTGAATAATAATTAAGGAGGTATAAACCGATGAGAGTTGAGCAGATTTCAATCTTTCTTGAAAACAAGGCAGGCAGGCTTGCCGAGGTAACTGCCATTCTCAGGGATGCCAATGTCAATATCAGGGCACTTTCCCTTGCAGATACCACAGATTTTGGAATACTTCGATTGATCGTAAATAATAACCAGGCCGCTGAGATAGCCTTGAAGAGAGAAGGCTTCACAGTAGGTAAAACCAATGTTTTAGCAATTGAGGTGGCAGATGTACCAGGTGGGCTTAACAATGTCCTTGATCCTCTGACATCAGCAGGAATAAATGTTGAGTATATGTATGCGTTTGCAAATACCAAGGGTCAGAATGCTATAATGATCTTCAGGTTTCATGATCTTAATAAGGCTATCGACATTTTAAAGGAAAATGATATTAAAGTGATTAAAGGGGAAGATGTGTATAACCTTTAATTTGTGCCAATTCCAAAGCAATTGAGTGTAGAAGGGTAGCCATAGAGGCTGCCCCATCCTACCGCTTTAATTTTTAGCATGAATCAAATGATGATTTCAGCTTTTCTGATTGCCAATTTCTGCTGATATAATCCTTATGAGGCTCTCGTAAGGAATATTCTTTTTCATCCCGGGGCATGAATTTGCCATTGCATTCCAGTTTTCAGGGTTTGATAAAATTGTTGGTATAAATGGCCAGTTTCTGCACATACGGGGTTTGACAGTATGAATAGTGCACTGCTGCTTCGGGTCAAAAAATATACATTTGCCGGTTTCTGACTGGCTCAGAACATATCTTGAGCCGGATCTGCTGCAAAATTCTGCTGTAAACCTAATGGGATCGCAATTGATAAATGAGGCTATTGTATGTATATCCTCATCTGTAATGTATGTTCCACCAAATCCATTGCAGCACTCTCCACACATGATACACTTAAAGATATCATCGGCTGTTTTAAACTCATAATTTCTTTTTTCCACAGATGTTGCTAAATCAGACGTCATGCCTTCCCTCCATTGCACGCTGCATTGTCACCTGATCCACATATTGCAGATCCCCACCCATAGGAACACCAGAGGCAATTCTTGAGACGGTTAATCCTGTTTTTTTCGGGTTGCTGTCAACTCTCAGATTATCTGCAATGTATGAAGCTGTTGCCTCTCCCTCAACATCGGTGCCAGTGGCAATAATAACTTCTCTTATACCTTGTGCTCTGACTCTTGCAAACAGCTCCTTAAGCCGGATTTCATCTGGACCTATGCCATCCATAGGAGAGAGTGCACCGCCTAAAATATGGTAGTGGCCATTGAATACCCCTGATTTTTCAATGGCTGCCATATCTGTAGGATTTTCCACTACGCAGATAATAGAGCTGTCCCTGTTCACATTGCTGCATATCCTGCAATGCTCTTTGTCACTCAATGCAAAGCATTTTGCACACAGACTTACTTTCTGTTTCAGCTCAAGGATATCTGATGCAATTGCCTGAGCCTCATGCAACGGGGCATGAAGGATATGAAGGGCTAACCGCTCTGCCGTTTTACGTCCTATACCAGGAAGGGTTGAGAGGCTCTTTATCAGCTTTAATATGGATTCAGGGTAGTAATTCACTGTATTTTATGTCAACCCTGGTATGTTAAAGCCACCGGTAAGTTTACCCATCTCTGATGAGACCATCTCCTGCGATTTTGCCAGAGCGTCGTTGACTGCCGCTAAAATCAAATCCTGAAGCATTTCAATATCTTCTGGATCAACAACCTCTTTCTCAAGAGAGATAGACTCAATTTTCTGACCACCATTAGCCACCACCTTGACCATACCTCCTCCGGCTGTGGCTTCAACAGTTTTGGTTGCCAACTCCTCCTGCATTTTCAACATTTTTTTCTGGAGCTGCTGTGCCTGCTTCATCATGCCACCCATGTTTCCAAAGTTTTTCATTTTATTCTCCTTAT
>CAXNND010000178.1:0-4907 GCA_964203105.1 Desulfamplus sp. | reverse complement strand
GTTTTACAATAGACTGGGCTGTAATATTTGAAGGGGTGGTAACAAGAAGAAGCCTTGCCGACTCTAATCTTGACACCTCAAGAACTGTCTGATGTGTCATATCTCCATAAACAACCGGAAAATTTAAACTCTTGCACTCAACCATACGTTGATAGTTAAGCTCAATAATAATAAAAGGGATATTGAGTTTGGTCATAACCTGAGCAATATGCTGCCCTAACCTGCCACCACCGGCAATAACAACATGGTCTTTTAATCCTGCACTGGGTATGTTTGATGTCTGCAAAGGTTCATAATGAAACACCTTTTTTTTAAATCTGTATATGGGTGTTGCCATGGCAGAGACAAAAGGGGTAATCACCATGCTCATTACCGATATGGCAAGAACAAGCGAATATAGACTCTGGTCAATTGCTTTTGTTTCAAGTCCTACCCGTGCAAGCACAAAAGCAAATTCACCCACCTGAAACAGTCCTAAACCAACTGCAATTGGAACAATATTGATATACCCGAATATCATGGCAAGTAGAAAGAAAATAACACCTTTTAATATCCCGATTATTAAAACCAGTGACATAATCTTACCCCAGTTTGCAAGGAGAAACAGAGGGTCAAGAAGCATTCCAACTGAAGTGAAGAAGAGAAGTCCAAAAATATCTCTTAAAGGGATAATATCACTGAGTGCCTGATGACCATAATCAGATTCACTCAAGACTATACCGGCAACAAAAGCACCAAAAGCAAATGAAAGCCCGAACAGATATGTAGCATAACCGATACCAAGCCCTATTGTTGTTATAGAGAGAATAAAGAGTTCTCTGGAGTTCCATTTGGCAATATGTCCTAACAGCCATGGAAGTAGTCTCTTGCCAACATAGAGCATCAAAACAATGAAAATTACAGACTTGATTACAGCAATGGCAAGCCGAGGCAATCCTGCATTCAGGTTGCTCAGTTGTGGCAGTATGATCATCATCGGTATTACTGCCATATCCTGTACAATCAGAATGCCGATCATCACCTTGCTTGAGAGTGTTCCGAAAAGTCCCCTGTTCATAAGCGTTTTTAGTGTCACCATTGTACTTGAAAGCGATATCAATGACCCAAGCCAGAGAGAACCTACTGATGACCAACCCAAATATTTACCAATCCCAAAGCCAGCGGCAATTGTAAGAATAACCTGAACAGGAGTTCCAAGAAGGGCAATCTTTCGCACAGGTTTTAGTTCGCTGAGTGAAAATTCCAGCCCAAGTGCAAACAGAAGAAGTGCAACGCCTATTTCGGCAAGGAGTTCTATTTCATGGACATCTCCAATCGTTACACCACCAGTATGTGGACCTACAATCACCCCTGCAAATATATATCCCAATATCAAAGGCTGCTTTAACCTCTGTGCAACAAGTGCTCCAACAAAAGCTGCAACCATGATAATTACAATATCAGCGGCTAACCCCATAAAATTATCTCCTTTTACACAATCAGGCAAAGTGTCGCTAACAGCCCGGTTTTTCTGACAGAGCTATTGTAAAACTTGTACATTTGTGGTTTCATCATCAATATAGCTCATTACAGGCAGCAAAACCAACATTGAAACCTTAGAGATGAGTAAGGACTCATATCTACTTTCATATAAAATTAAAGATAAATAAATGATTTATGTCAAACAAGCTCTTTTTTTGTTTTTTTGAATCAATTAATAGGAGCTAAAGATAGCCTTATTTTAGGATTATACAAACCCTTAATCTTTAACATATTGATTTTATACGGAGTAATCTGAAAATGAAAAACAACTGCTTTAAAGCGTTAATTGTAGAAGAGACTGGAAAGAACAGCTTTGCAAGAACTATTGGTGAAAAAAAAATCGACGAACTGCCTGATGGAGATGTGCTAATCAGGGTTCACTATTCATCTTTAAATTACAAGGATGCCCTCTCTGCAACCGGCAACAGAGGAGTTACCAGAAATTATCCACACACACCCGGTATTGATGCCTCCGGTGTTGTGGTTCAGAGCAAAAACAACAGCTTTAAAGAGGGTGATGAGGTGCTTGTCACCGGATATGACCTTGGTATGAACACCTCAGGAGGTTTTGGCGAGTATATAAGGGTACCTGCAGGATGGGTGGTTAAACTTCCTTCTGGCATGAGCCTTATGGATAGCATGATTCTTGGTACGGCAGGGTTTACAGCCGGTATGTCTGTATTCAGGGTAGTTCAGGATGTATCACCGCAAGATGGTGAAATTCTTGTTACTGGTGCTACTGGTGGAGTTGGCAGTATTGCGGTATCTCTGCTCTCTAAATTAGGGTACAGTGTGGTTGCAGTGTCAGGAAAACCAGACGCTTCCGATTTTCTTAAACAGCTTGGGGCAAAGGATATGATCAGCCGCGAAGATGCTGTTGACAAAAGTGGACGGCCTGTTCTTAAGGGACGTTGGGCAGGGGTTGTGGATACAGTTGGAGGAGATATTCTTGCAACAGCCATCAAGTCAGCATTGCCTTGGGCTGTGGTAACATGCTGTGGTCTGGTTGCATCTCCAGAGCTTCCCATAAATGTGTTTCCATTTATTCTAAGGGGGGTCAAACTCATCGGTATTGATTCACAGAACTGCCCTATGGATCACAGGCTACAGATATGGAAGCTATTTACAGATGAATGGCGACTCAACTATCCAGACGGCTTTTGCAAAGATATTTCTATAAAAGAGCTTGACTACAACATCAGTCTTATACTCAAAGGGATGCAGAGGGGCAGAATACTGGTCAATCTGAAATAATGGATTTACAATAAGGAGTATCGATATTTTTTTCAGTTGACTTGAGATATGATTTAGGGTAGATAGCCCCACAAACAATGTGCCGAAGTGGTGGAATTGGTAGACACGCTAGACTTAGGATCTAGTACCGCAAGGTGTGGAAGTTCAAGTCTTCTCTTCGGTACCATCAAATTAACAACAAGGGTTATGAGAATCTTCAATATTTTCTCATAACCCCTTTTTTTTGGGTCCAAGTTTTTTTGTTTTTAAACAGAATCTTCTACATCTGTTTTATTTATAATTTGCCTGAGATCAGTACTCCCTCAATAAAAGGATCAAGATCGCCATCCATAACCCGATCAACATCACCAACCTCAAAGTCTGTTCTGTGATCCTTTACCATCCTGTAGGGGTGCATGACATAGGAGCGTATCTGACTTCCCCATGCGATCTCATCTTTTGTATCGTGCATATCCTGCATCTTTTTGCTCTGCCTATCCTTTTCAATCTGGTAGAGTCGTGATATCAGAAGTTTCATGGCAATCTCACGGTTACGGTGCTGGGAAGACTCCTGCTGGGACTGCACTACAACTCCTGTAGGAAGATGGGTAATTCTGACCGCACTGCTGGTTTTGTTGACATGCTGCCCTCCTGATCCGCTTGCCCTGTAAACATCGGTTCTCAGATCTTTTTCGTCAATCTCGACATTAATGTCATTGTTAATTTCAGGATATACAAATACAGATGCAAAGGATGTGTGTCTTTTGCCGGTTGAGCTGAATGGAGAGATACGGACAAGTCTGTGAACCCCTGACTCAACCTTCATAAAACCATAACAGTTAGTGCCTGATACTAAAAATGTCGCACCTTTAAGACCGGCCTCATCACCTGGCTGATAATCGATCATCTGGATTTTATATCCCTTTTTATCGATCCAGCGTGTGTACATCCTGAAAAGCCTCTCTGCCCAGTCCTGGGAATCTGTACCTCCAGCTCCGGCATTAATTGAGACAATGGCATTTCTTGCATCATCCTCACCATCAAACACTATATCAATAGAGAATTTTTTGACCTTTTGTTCAAGCTCTTTAACTATATTTTCAACCTCAGCCTCTGCATCCTTGTCACCCTCTTCCCTTGCAAGAGACAGCAAAGTGTCAGCATCTTCAATATCCTGATGAATAGATTCCCACGCATCAATCAGTTCTGAAATTCTTGTTCGTTCTTTTAGAAAGGTTGTAGCCCTGTCTGTGTCGTTCCAAAAATCCTCTTTGGCAATAAAACTTTCAAGCTCCCTTAACCTGTTCCGTTTGACAGGCAGGTCAAAGATACTCCTTTAACCCGTCTGATTTTGCGTATAATCCTGTAATGCCCTGTTTGACTAATTCAAATGCCATAGCTCTTATGCTCCTAATTTTATATTTTTTACAGTTATTTGCTGTTTCATCTCTTTGTTAAAACACTCTCCGCCAATTGAGGCAGTAGAATCTTTATTGTATTTTGGGCAACTGTTTTTTTGCTCTATCTCCTGTTTTTGCGATATTTAACACAAAAGCAGCTCCGATTGCAAACAAGCAGACAAATGCAAAAATATCCCCAAATTTGGAATAGAGAGTCTGGATTCGCATGGATGGTATCGTCTGAGTCAGGGCAATATCTTCAAACAAATTGGAAACCTGAAGAATTTTTCCTGTCGGGTCAATGAATCCACTTATGCCTGTATTGGCAGCCCTTGCAACTGATCGTCTGTTTTCTATCGCCCGAAACAGAGCCATTGTAAAATGTTGTTCAGGTGCGGAAGTGTATCCAAACCATGCGTCATTGGTCATGGTGACAAGTATCTGGGCACCGTTTTTAACTGCTGTGCGTGAAAGATAGGAAAAGATACTCTCAAAGCAGATCAGCACGCCAGCACTTGAGTCACCAGCAGCTACACTAAATATAAGTGGAGATGTATCTCTCTTGCCCGAAGAAAAATCCCCTGCCTGTGCAATTATCTTTCCAAGAAATGAGAGGTATTTGCCAAACGGAACATATTCTCCAAAAGGTACAAGATGAACCTTGTCGTAGGTGCCTGTTATAGCACCATTTTGGTTAACCATGTATGCTCTGTTGTAGAATTCGTAAGTTTTTGATGATTTATCAACAGTTTT
>CAXNND010000177.1:0-4915 GCA_964203105.1 Desulfamplus sp. | reverse complement strand
AAACACCTACAACTCCAGGAGCTTTGATACCACCTGACACAATAAGTAAACTCATAATACTAATAATAAAACCCGTAACTAAAAAAACACCCCCTAATATATTCCTCTCTCTTTTGCAGCTAAGCCAAGCTATAAAAGTAAATACAATTGGTGGAATAGCATTAATAGCTCTTAACTGTTGGTGAGGGACAAATATAATTATTATTAATATCCACAAGATACAAAATAAATAAATAGGAAGAGCGAGTCTGTTCACCAGTTTTTTTGCTATTTTGTTTTTGATATCATCCGGAAGGATCATGTCATAAGAGCCTGTTTAATATTTATTTATAACACCTAAACATTTTGCCAGCTGATTTCTAAGAAGAGTTTTTAACAATTATTTGAGCACCGGATTGAGTCTGTAAAGGGAAACCATCTTCTCTTTCCCCTTTAATTTCACATCATCAAGCCTTGCAACATCAGCAAGATTTTCAAGCGTCCCAATATGGTTATATATTGAGTCATACACACTTCCAGAGAGAAAAATTTCATTGCTTCCGGCAAGAGACTGAATCCTTTGAGCCGCATTGACTACATCACCGACCACTGTATAGTTAAGATGCTGCTCTGAACCCATGAAACCGGCAACCAGCTCCCCATAATTTATGCCAATCGTCATCTCGAGACCCTTTTTTATCGTAACCCTTCTTCTCATATCAATGTCGCTCTCCAGATCAATCTTTCTTCCCATATCAATGCTGTTTTCCAGCTCAATGCTGCTTGCTTTCTCAAGGCGGCCGTACATCCGAATAGCGTCCTTGATGGCAAGAGTCTTATCATCATGCCGGAGATCACTGTTTAGTGTATTGAGAACTGTGAACATATCAAGAGCAGCTTTTACCGCATTCAGACAGCTATCAGGGTCATCAATGGGGCTACCAAAAACTGCCATGATTCCATCGCCGATAAGTTTATCCAATGTACCTTTATGCCTGAAAATAATTGGTATCATATATGAGAAGAAGCGGTTAAGCAGGATTACTACATCTTCTGGCTCCATCTCTTCTGAAAGACTTGTAAACCCTTTTAAATCAACAAACATAACCGCAACACGCTTTTTTTCTCCTCCTAACTTCAATTTTCCTTTTTTAAATATCTCAGAGATTACATTTTTCGAGAAAAAACGACTTAGCTGAATCATCTGTTTCTCTTCATCCAGTTTTCCGTAATAGAGCCTCAGAAATACCATGTGATTATAAAGATGCTCACAAACAATACTGTAAAAAAAACTGCTTGCCTGTTCAAATGCCTTTGCATCTCTTCCAAAAAGCATGAGAACTGCTATCACTTTTCCATCAGACAAAATTGGTTGTCCGTAAAAGGAGTATTTTAGAGCATTGAACAGTTGAGGTTCATCAATAAATTCCAGAGTTACTGATATTTTTTCAGACAATATTTTTTTAAAAAAATTGAGTTTCTTAAAGGCTGTCCAGTCAAAAGGCTCTTCAAAATCAGTATAGAAAAAATGATCCCGTTTGATTATATTGTGTTTTGAAAAATAGATTGCAGCAGCCGTAAGGTTTTTATACTTTTTAATGCACTCTAAATGTCGTATCCATATAAGATCCTGATCAATATGGTCAATTTGCTGCATCGTGGTGTTCATCTCTTTGATGATCGACAACTCCCTTATCTTCTCTTCATATTTTGTCTGGACAGAGAGGTAGTTTTTCCTGAATATCTCAAATTGATCAGTGATTACGTTATTGTCTTTCATGTATATTATCCTGTCTCTTCTCTTGTGTTCAAAGGGCAGCCTGCCTTGAAGAAAAATCAAATTTTGTTAACAAATCTAATCTGTTAAACGTTATGAGATTGTCTTTATAATTTGTTTTGTCTCATCAAGAAGCTTTAACGTATGCTCAAATGTATTTTCTACAAATTTTGTGCCAAAATCACTGAACACTTTTTTCATCATAATCATATGATCCACTTTTAAAAGTTGTTTGAGCTTTGACTTACTGGTCTCATTTTTGGCTGAAGCCATATTGACCAAATAATCTGCAAAACCCACTATCGCTGCAAATGTTGAATATTCCGGTGCACCTGATGGCTGATGGTGAAAGCCAATTGCCTGCGCAAGCGGGGTTGGAAGATTCCAGTTTTCACCAATCATATACCCGATGATCCCATGATCCATGCCAATCATCTCCTGTTCAATGGAATGTGTCAGAAGACCGTGAGTTGTTGACCTATCAACCACTAATTTATAAAAATCAGAAAAATATTCTATCAGATATATCTTGCCAAGATCATGCAGAAGACCCGCGGTAAATCCCCCTAAATTTTTAAAATCAGGGAGAGTTTCACAAAGATATCTTGCAATAAAAGCTGTCTCCAATGAATGTTTCCAGAGGGTGTCAGGATTTATAAACCCTTTGAGATTCGCATCTAAAAAAGAGGTTGAAAGAGAGAGACCAAATGCCATATTGATAACCTCATCCCTCCCAAGTATCAAAACAGCATTCTTGATTGAGCCTATCTGCCCGATTCGTCTGTAAAACGGAGAGTTAATAATTTTAAGTATTTTCATACTCAGGGATGGGTCAAGCAGAATACTTGAAACTATGTCATCTATATCAGACTCAGGGTCTGATGCCACCTTATATACCTGTAATGCAACTGCTGGTATGTTGAATATGGTATCTATATTCTGAAGATTACCAATTATCTGCTTCTGTTTTTCGCTTCGCTCTTTAAGATTATCTACAATCTGCATTTCGCTTATGAGGCTGCGAACCTTTTTTCTCGCAGTTTGAATATCTGCCTGTTCAGACTGAGTCTTTATCTTTTCAGCTAAAAATGGTGTCAATGGTGAGTCGTGGGGGAGCTTTAAAAAGAATCTTTTCTGATCTGATATGGAGATACGGCTTAATGCACCCCATAAAACATCAGGTGGCAGTGCTGTGAGTTCGTTATAAAATTTTCCTCTTGCCCTGTTTAAACAGAAGTTAAACAACTGAATGTCAGAAGCTGATTCCTCTGTTTTACTTGACTGGGTAGTATTATCAATATCCTGCAAAACATCAATCTTGAGGGATATTCCCTTATCGTTTTTTTTAAATGAAACAATATTTTTTTTTGCCACCGCCATAAGATCATAAAAAGATTTGCCATCTTCGGGAATGATTGATATGCCGATATTAACAATGATATCTCGGGATATGTGCATCTCCACAAAATTTATAATTTTATCAATTACAACATCAGACCCATCCCTGTCGCTGGCAAACCCGAGAAGTATGAAGGTTGTGTCATCGATAACAAATACAGAATCACTATATCTGAATGTATCTTCTAATACATCTTTGCTGGTAAGAAGAGATGGGATAAAGATAGTTTTCTCAACATGTTCAACAGTAACATAAAAAAAGATGGTCTCTACACATGCCCTTAAAGTTTTGCTGAACTCCTTGGATATCCATTTTAATTGACGCTGCTGTATGCTGAATGGAAGTCGTTTGTCTTTAACAACGGTTTTTATAGAACAATCTGCATTCAGACCCTTAAGATACTGAATGGCAAGCTCCGCATTTTCCCGTCTATTCATATCTCCCAATATGGCAGGATAATTATGAACTATAAAATCAGCCTTTTTATCAGAAAGGTTAAACTCCTTGGCTATGAAACGGGATACAACTTTAAAATTTTCCTTTGTGCCACATTCTTCCAGGATGATTCTATAAAAAGTATCAATCATATTATGTATTCCAGTGAAAAAATACTGTCGATAGCAAGACCAGTTTAGATAATACTGGTCTTACTGTCCATAAATTGTGAAGTTGTTATGATTTAAATTCTATAGCACGAGTCACATATGCAGGCAACATGAAATACATTTTTTTCTTTGAGCAGTTATTTTGCAAAAATATCCAGGGTCGGCAATGGCAATATTATCCATAATATCATGCTGTAATATCAACTACATTTCCACCAAGTTTTTTTATCTTTTCATCAATGGCTTTAAGCGATGCGTCAATAGTCTGATAGGCAATATCCGGCATTGTTCCTCCCCACGCTTTTTCTGCATCCTTCAGTCCACGCTGGATTCCCTCTCTGCCTGCCTTGAGCTTGTCAATATTATCTCCGGCTCCACTCATTACAAAATCGCTGATTCTACCGGCAGTCTTGTTGACACCCCAATATCCATCTTCGCCAAAAAGGTCATCTGTAACCTGACTCTTCGTGTCAAAACCAGAAGAACCCGCAGATTTAGATGAAGATGTCCCAATTCCTAACCGCTCTAACAACCCACCCTGATCTTTCAGATTGTCATAGGTATTGGAGGATACCTGCAGCTTAAAGCTGCTCATCATTACACTAAATTCCATATCTTTTTCGATATTGCCGTCACCTTCACTGTTGCCGTAGGCACTCCTGACAGAGCCTGAGAATTGCTTAATCTCATAACTTAAATTTGCTGACATCTTATTGATATTTGCTGTCTCCATGATGACCCCCCTGCTATTTAAAATTAATGATCATGCTTGTGATTTATACCTATACGTCAACCTTAAATTTTCCTACAATAGCATTAAGCTCTTTTGCCATTTCATTCAGGTTTGTCGCACTTGATTTGACCTGACTGCTGCTATTGGATATTTCTCTTGCAGCATCATTCACCTGAACTATCTCCCTTGTAATTTCCTGGGCAACAGAAGAGCTTTGACTGATATTTTCGTTCACATCCTGTATCCCCTGAGACACCTGATTTATATTGTTGCTGATTTCGCTTGTAGCAGAAGATTGCTCTTCAACAGCAGCAGCAATTGCAGAGACAATCTCATTAACCCCATTTATAACATTTGCTATCTGGTCAATCTCTTTAACGTTCAACTCTGTCATATTCTGCACGTTCTCTATCTGATTTTTA
>CAXNND010000176.1:0-4929 GCA_964203105.1 Desulfamplus sp. | reverse complement strand
TCGTTAATGTTCCACTAATATCAAAGTTCTTGGTCGTTTAATATCAGACTTCTTCACTTGTGTCAAAATGGAGAGGCTCGGTTAAAATATGGGAGGCTCATCTAAATTGTCAGAGAGTATCAGAACAAACGCAGAAGAACAGAGCAATCAGCTTTTATATTTTCCACTTGGTAAATTAAGTAGCCGTGAAAGCATCTTTGAGAACCCTGATAAAGGTATTTTTACAGAGAAATACCGTCCTATTTTTACACCTATTCTTGGAAAACAGCTTGCCCTCAATACCTACTATAAAAATGATCTTGTTGCCTCTGCCAACACTCCAATCTCGATTGAACTGCTTAGAATCTTTGATCAACTTAAAATCAACTTTAAAGTCAACAACCGCAGTGTCACAGATGAAGAAAAAAATATAGCTCTTGATACAACCCTTGACCAGATTATAAAAATCAAAAAAGAATTTTTAGAGAGCATTAAATCTGAGGATGTCCCGCTAATACAGACAAGTGTACAAACTTTTATTAATCGTGCATTGACAGAAAATAACATAGGCACATTTCAGGAGCATTATCAGCAGGTCAGGGGATATCTTGAATTTGCAAACAGCGTTATTACATCTGACGAAAAATATATCGGTACAGTAGCAGCGTTGAAAAAGCTTATTGAAAATGAACAGGATATTTTTAAACTGAAAAAAGATTCAATTGGAGAGACTATTGGACATAGCCTTAAAACTGCATGGATATCACTTGTCTTGGCGGTGGAATTGGATGATTTTGATGAAGAGGATTATGAAAAATTGAGTGTTATCTGTATTGCACACGACTGTGGCAAAGCACTTATTCCCAAGGATATAATATACAAAAACGGGAGACTCAGCCAGATTGAGAGTGATATTATGAAAAGCCATGTTCTGCTCTCCTATATTTTGACATCAAATAATCAGCAAAATCTTGATTTTGAATCTTTTGTCATGGCAATGCACCATATTAAAGAGAATAAAAATATACCTCAGAGCTACAGTATATATCATGACACACACACCTCTTTTTACAAATATCTCATCCCAGAAGCCCAGAAGAAGATACATGAGATATATGAAGAGACAATAAAGTATCATCGCTTGATGAACATAACAGATACTTTTGAGGCTATTACAGCAGAACGAGTCTATAAAAAAGCATCGTCACTTGGGAAGACTATTGAGATAATGACTCATGAAAACAGAAATGGAGAGTTCTTCTATGTTCCATATTTAGAAAAGCTGATTCAGTTTGTTGTAAAACATTTTTTGCCCAAAAACATGATTTTCAGGATTTCAGACGAAATACTTGAAACATACTATGAGAGAGACAAGTTTCTCTTGAGTGAAAAAAAGACATATCAGTCAACTCATAGGGGCGTTATCGTAAGAACCTCGTCCCACATTGATGAACCTTTAGATTGTGTTATTTTCAACCACCGAACAAAGCAGACCGAAAGAAAACTTCCGATACCACCCCGTTTTTTGCTGGATTACAAGTATATCAGTTGATCTTTGAGAATTTCTTCTCGTAAACATTGAGAAACTTCCAAAAAAAAAAACCATTTTGAATAAAAATTAATTTTGAAGGAAAAATAGAAATTGACCAACACCACAAATAAACATCCTGAACTTCAACCAAAAGCAGCACAGTTGCTTGAATCCTGTCAATCCGTGATTCAAATACCGGTCGCGTGGAGTGAGATGAATGCAGCCCAGCATGTTAGTAATACCGTATATTTCCAATACTTTGAAAGTGCCAGAGTCCATTTTTTCGACCAAATGGATTTTGCCCAGCATGATGAAACCAGGGAGATCGGAATTGTCCTTGCATCAATATCCTGTAAATTCAGAATTCCTCTTGTTTACCCTGATAATCTCTCGATTGGCACAAGAGTCTGCTCCATCCAGGAGGATAGATTCACCATGGAGCATCTGGTTATAAGCCACAAGCATCAAAAACTTGCGGCTGAAGGTGAGGCTCTCATAGTTACCTACAATTACAAGAAACTGTGCAAAGCCCCTGTGCCTCAATTGTTGATTCAGAGGATTACGAATATATCGGCAAGAGGCTGACATAGTGATTTGTAGAGGTTGACGTATTATTCTTTTTACGAGCCTGAATGGCTAAACAGGCTCTTTATCAAAAGCGGAGTTTTATATTGAAAAAGAAAGACAGGGTAATTTTCCGATGCCAGTCATGCGACCACCAGACATACCAGTGGATGGGTAAATGTCCCGGGTGTGGAGACTGGGATACATTGATAGCAGAAAAACCGGTTGATAATTCAGCTCCTGGTGCAAGATTTTCAAGAGCAAGAACCACAGCAATTCCGATGGGTGAAATTGAGTTTGAGCAAGACCCAAGGCTTCTTACAGGAATAGGTGAGTTTGATCGGGTTCTTGGGGGCGGTATTGTTGCCGGAACTCTTGTGCTGATTGGAGGGGATCCTGGTATTGGCAAGTCAACTCTTATGCTTCAGGTGCTTTCAAGGGTTGCTGATTCGGGCAGAAAAGCTCTGTATGTCTCGGGAGAGGAGTCGATCCGTCAGCTAAAAATGAGGGGAAACCGTCTATACTCAAGTTCATCATCTTCTTCTCAAAGCCAACCACTCTCTTCAAGCCCATTATCATCATCTTCAGGCTTATCCGCATCTTTAAATTTATCCTCATCCTTACCCTCGTCATCTCTTTTGGTTGCAGCGGAAACCGATCTTGATGCAATACTCACCATGGCACAGGAGGAAAAACCTGCTGTTATGGTCATTGATTCCATTCAGACTGTCTATAATCCTGAAATTGCCTCAACCCCTGGAAGTGTTACCCAGATAAGAGAGGCATCAATACGACTTATGAACATGGCAAAACAGTCAGGTATTCCTCTTTTTTTAGTCGGGCATGTTACAAAGGTTGGGGCAATTGCCGGACCACGAATTATGGAGCACATGGTTGATACTGTGCTCTATTTTGAGGGGGACAGAAGCCATGTTTTCAGAATATTGAGAGCTGTGAAAAACAGATTTGGCTCAACCAATGAGATCGGTGTTTTTGAGATGAAAGAGAGGGGGCTTGAAGAGGTTCCAAACCCTTCAGCAGTCTTTCTTGCAGAGCGGTCGGTAAATGCTCCTGGTTCTGTGGTTACAGCAAGCATGGAGGGGACAAGACCAATTTTGATAGAGATTCAGGGTCTTGCCAGTAGTTCTGGATTTGGAAATGCAAGAAGAACTGTACTTGGACTTGATCCCAACCGTGTGGCACTAATTGCGGCAGTCATGGAAAAGAGGCTTGGAATAAACCTATCTGGTCTTGATATTTTTATGAATGTTGCAGGTGGAGTCAAGGTGGTAGAACCGGCAGCAGACCTTGGGGTTGCAGTTGCTCTTGCCTCAAGTTTTTTGGATATGCCTGTGCCAGAAGGAACAACGGTAATCGGAGAGATAGGCTTGACGGGCGAGATCAGGGCAGTAAGTCACGGAGAGGCAAGGATCAGGGAGGCTTTGAAGATGGGTTTTACCCGATGTATTGTTCCTGAGAATACAAAAAAGCAGATACCTGATATACAGTCAATTGAGATTCAGGGACAAAAAATAGCGGTCGCAATTATCGGAGCAACCTCCCTTAAACAGGTTATGGAGATACTTTTTCAATGAAAGGAAAACAGCAGTGGGCAGACCATCTGACAGAAAAGGCTAAACATGACCACTACCCTGCACGCTCTGTCTATAAGCTGATGGAGATACAAAAAAAATTTACCATAATAAAAAAAGGTAACAGGGTTCTTGATTTGGGCTGTGCCCCGGGCTCATGGCTTATCTATGCGGCTCAGACCATTGGAAATCAGGGGCTGGCTGTAGGGGTTGATCTTCAAAAGGTTGGTGTCCCCCTTCCGCCCAATGCAATAGCTATTCAAGGGGATATTCTAAATCTCAATCAATATCTTCTGGCTCAAAATGGTAGGGTTTTTACGTCGAACAGGGAGGATAGTTCCGATATGGATGACAGACTTGCCTCAAATCCCATAAAAGAGTATGATGTGATACTAAGCGACATGGCACCGTCAACCACTGGCAGAAAGGAAATTGATGCTGCAAGATCTTTTGAGTTGTGTGAGGCAGCATTAAAAATTGCCAGTGAATGGTTAGTGGGTGGAGGAACTTTTGTCTGCAAGATTTTTCAGGGGTCTGATTTCAAGCTGTTTGAACAGAGTGTAAAATCAAGTTTCAGGCAATGTGCCATTTTCAAACCAGAGAGCTGCAGAAAGGCGAGCAAGGAGATATATATAGTAGGAAAAGGAAAAATTTGATGCTCTTCTGATAATATTTTGATAAAGTATCGTCAATTTTCAAGTATAATAAAGATTCACTGAAATCATAGAATAATGTAGTTGATTATAGCTAAATATTGTATTATATTAAGGTTATGAAACTTTCAGATTGAGCAAAACAAAATAATATAACTTATCGGACAGCATGGGAACATTTTAGAACTGGCAAAATTCCCAATGCTTATAAATTGGAATCAGGAACGATAATTGTTCCTGATGAAAATACCACTATAAAACCTGAATATGTTGTTACTTACGCAAGGGTAAGCTCTTCAGAAAACAAGTCAAACCTTGAAAGCCAGTCTAATCGTTTGATTTCCTTTTGTAATGCCAAAGGTTGGCAAACTCATATTAATATAAAAGAAATTGGTTCAGGCTTAAATGATAAAAAACAAAAACTTGAAACGATTCTTTTAAAAGGCGATGCAACCAAACTTGTCGTAGAACATAAAGACAGGCTTGCAAGATTTGGAGTCAGATATATTGAGATTCTTTGCAAACATATTGGCTGTGAATTGATAATTCTTAATCCAAATGAAAATGACAAAGAAGACCTTATACAGGATTTTGTTTCAGTAATAACAAG